>JBMFUH010000383.1:0-6502 GCA_049966735.1 Isosphaeraceae bacterium | reverse complement strand
TGGCGGCTCGTCGTGGCAACCCGGGACGGCAGGCTGCCCCGATTTGATAGCGACGACGATTTCTGGCGGTACGTCAGGCGCCTGGTCCGGCGCTGGCTCCTGGACGCCCGGCGCGCCTCCTCTTGGCGGAGGCGGGCAGGCGGCGGAAGCCGCGAATGCGAGGGCTCACCGCGGTCGGCGCCCCGCCTCTTGGACCAGAATCTCGACGACGACGCTGACCGCTTTCGCGCCTCCGGCGCGGCCACTCCCTTGGAGCGCATGGCCGGTGAGGAGGAGGTCGAGCGGTTCCTCGACAGACTGGGCGACGAAAGGTTGCGCCGGGTTGTCGTGATGCGGCTCGACGGGTGGCTGCTCCGGGAAATCGCCCACGACGTCGGGACGCACGTGAGGACTGTTCGGCGGATGCTCAGGCGTGCCGCGGAATTGTGGGGGGGCTGGCAGCGACGTTGATCCGGGACCGCTATCGCCCGGCCGGGACCGGAGCATAAAAATGAATTTTCTTTCACACTGCCCCCTCGGCCCGGATTTTCCCGTTACTATCTATGGAACGAAGACTGTGGGCTGCCGCCCCTATGGACCTCTGGAGCGAGCCCTCCGTTGGCCGTGACGGCGCGGGAGCGGCGACTCGCTCCGCGACAGACGGATTGCAGACGCCTTCGACCCCGCTATCGACTGGGGAGCGCGCCATGATCCCGCGTGAGGATATGGACCCCGAAGGGACGAATCCATGGCCGGAACCTGGCCCTCGGCGCCGGTCGAGCACTGTCGTTCTCATCGGTCTGCTGCTCTTCTGTGGCATCGGGCTCTTCGTGTTGAGGAGCCTGCTTTTCCGGAGGCCGTCGCAGCGCGACACCGCCAGGTTTGAACGCGAATGGCGGGAGGCCAAGAAGCAGACGGAAGTGCCCATCGTGGAAACCGATGGCCCCGAACGGTTCTCCCTGACCTTCAAGCCACCAACCGGCAAGCGCTTTCGCTTCGTCTTCGTGTGTTCTGAGGAGGGAGACTCGCCCGGCCAGGAGGCGATGCGAATGCTGATGTCCGGAACCCTCTCGATGCGGGAGATGCAGGGATCCGTTGTCATCGAATATTCAGAGGACGCGAACCGTTTTGCATCCAGCGGAATGTGGTTTGAGAGGACGCCTAAGTCCAGGGCTGCCATCTACCGGGGTGGTAAGTTCGTCCCAGCGGCCCGTCGCGGCGACGGATTCGAACCAGTGGATGATGGCAGCGAAGACCCACTAGCCCCATTGGCCATCTCGGAGTCGGTCACTCTGGAGTTCCCGCGCGGGTCGGACGCCAGGGTTGGAACGCGGTGGACCACGCGCTCTCCGCTCGGAAACACACTGTCGCATGAGGTGGTCGGGTTCGCCGAGGTTGCGGGCCACCGAACGGTGAAGGTTCGCACCGAGTCCAAGCTGTCTGGTATGACGCCCACGATGATGAAGCGGCTGAAGAAGTTTCCGCTCATTCTCCGGGTTATGAAGCAAGGTACGAAGCAAATCGAAACGGATCAGAGCGATCACGTGGTCTCATACCTGGACCTCTCGACCGGGCAGCTCATTCGCCTTGAGTGCAGGACTGAGGGCCGACTGAGGCGGAAAGACTGTCCCAAGTGGGAGAAACAGACTCCTATCGATGGGGCGATGCAGTGGATCGATCCTTGATTCGGAGAACAGCGATGTCGGGAGGGTTTGCCTTGGACCCAGTGTGCGGAGGTGTAGAGCAATGCCCATGACGACGGATGACGTGGCGGCCGAGGATACGGTGATGACCGCGCTCCACGAGGAGTATCGGCTCCCCGGGGGCAGCTCGGTAGCCATCGATATCGGATCGGAAAAGACCCTGCTCACGGATGGCCCCTGGGACGAAATCGATCTCGGTTCACTCCTTCCCTTGAGGGAAACGGTTTTCCTCAACACCGACGTCGGCACCGCCTCAGGCACTATTGGATACCGGCGACAGACCTCGATTACCACGACTCGTCCCGCATCTCGTCAGCTTCGGGACCGTCAAGTCGGATCGAATTCGAGATCCAACGCGGCCTGGCGCGTTGCCGGGCCGACCTGGTTGTCTGTCGGGAGCAGGCTCATGGGGTGGCTATCATCGGCAAGTCCCTCCTACCCGTGGTGAGCCCATTCGGCGGCAACGACTCCCTGATCTACTACCACAGGGGCCGCCAGACTTTGCGGAAGCGAGCGATCTTCTCGCGCGACCCTCCAACGCCGGAGGGCCTCGATGACCCCCGCCGCGCCGCGCTTCTGGGGATGCCCTTCCTGCACCCCTTCGAGCCGCTCAAAATCGGGGACCACTGGAGCGCCAAGGTGGGCGACGACGTGATGGATTACCACCTGGTCTCGGAAGATCGAGTCGGCAATACGGCGGTCGTGATCATCCGCAGGGAAGGGAGGGTTGCCCTGAGAGTCCCAAAAGTGGACGGAAACGCACACGACATCATTGACGTAATGATCGAGAGAAAGGGGGTGACCGTCTTTGCATACAATCGCTCCGTGATCCTCGAAGACAGGATGATCGAGCGCGCGATCGGTGCCAGCCGAGACCCCGAGAAATTCCTCGACGGCGAGACTCGCAGCGTGTCTCGCCTGGTTCGGTCGACCCCTGCCGCTCGATCCGATACCGAGCTCTCCAAGTCAGCGAGATCCTGATTCGGCGGCGTTGTGCCGTGCCTTCTGGTTTTCTCGCCAACACTCAGGAAAATGGAGGAGGAGCATGAGCATCGAGCCTACGAACTTCCGAAAGAATGCCCCGTCCGGGCGCTCGGGGATGGCCACGCCCGATTACCTCTCATGCATGGTCGGGTGCGGCATAGCATGCGGATTAGATTGCGCACAGTTGGTAGCCCCAACCGTCTCGGGCTACTTCCAAGGTCAGCACAGTTACCAGGGCGCCTCGTCTTGGGAATTCAAGGACGACGAGCCTTGAGGCCGACGGGCCGAGGCAGCGTTCCAATGATGGCTTGGCCCTTCGTGCGCCAGGGCGGCCCTTTCGCCTCCCCTTACTTTACGCGGCCCTTCGGCTGAAAAGCCGCCGGGCCGCGACAAACGTGAGTGTTTTGCGATTTGCGTGCCCAGACAAAGAGCAGTGCTCGACACAGGGGCTCATCATGTCCGCGCCACTCTTCGTGAAGTACCGGACCTCGTCCGGGATCCCTTATGTTTACGACCTCGGCACGGGCGAGATCGTCCGGGTCGGCGAGACCGTCTACGAGATCCTCAACGATTTTCGCATCCTCTCCGACAGTGAGCTGGTCCGACTGTACAGCGACCTGGGCTCGGCCGCAGTGAGAGAGGCCCTGGCCGCGCTGTACAAGGTGCGCGAGCGGGGCATCCTGCGCGACCACGACCCAGTTGTGCCCGAGCGCGCCGACGTGATCATCAGGAAGGGCGGAGCCTCCAGCCTGACCGACTATTTGCGTGAGGCGCGCAATTGCTTGATCTTGTGCCTGACGGAGCAATGCAATCTCCGTTGCGACTACTGCTGCTTTGGAGAGTGCTACCCTCGGTTCCGTTCACACAGCCCAAGGCAGATGAGCCGGGAGGTGGCCGAGAGGGCGATTCTCGAGCTCCTCAGTCAGCCGGGAATCGAATCGCCCGGCGTGGCCCTCTACGGCGGGGAACCGCTCCTGAATTGGGAGCTGGCCAAGCGCGTCATCGTCTTCTCCTTGGAGCAGGCGGAGGCGCGAGGGAAGACGGCAACCCTGAGCGTCACAACCAACGGGACCTTGCTGACCGACGAGAAGATCCGGTTCCTGGCGGGGAACGACGTCAACGTGGCGATCAGCCTCGACGGTCCCAAAGACTCGCACGATCGTCACCGCGTATTCCGCGACCGAACCGGCAGCGGCCGCCGTGTCGGATCGTTCGATGTCGTCATGCGGAAGCTTCGCAGGTTCATCGAGCTTTATCCCGACTACCGCAACCGTGGCATTTTCATGACTCTCTCGCCGCCGTACAACATGGAGGAGTGCGAGGCCCTCTTGAGCGAGTTGTGGCCGTACTTCCCGGCCAGCCGCGTTGGGTTCGTCAGCGAGGAGTACAACAGCACGTGGGACGCAAACGGCCCCCGCCTGAGGCAAAGCGGCTGCGCTCCTCCCGCGAGCTGTTCCGGAGGAGACGCCACCATTTGCGGGACCGCGGACGCCGCATCGGAGGAGACCGGCCAGCGTCGCTACATTGAAAATCGGTACATTCGAGGTCGCGTGCAGTTGGGAGCGGAGATACGGTCGGCCTTCCCCTTCGCCAACATGGTCTACCGCGAAATGATGAGCGCGTTCCACGGCCGGCCCATCACGACAGACAATGTTTATCCCGTGTTCAACTATAAGTGCTATCCCGGCGCGATCCGTCTCTACTGCGACGTCGACGGAAGGTACTACGTCTGCCAGAGATGCGAGAGCACTGAGAAAACGCTCCTGGGCGAGGTCTGGACCGGCTTCGATCCACGACGGTCGGAGCTGCTCTTGGAGGAACTCCGGCACATCGCCGACTGCGGCAACTGCATCGCGCAGAGACACTGCAGCAATTGCTTCGTTTCGTTCCAGCAGAAACCTGGCGCCGGCGGCGTCATCGGCGAGGGCTACGACTTCCGGTGTCGATCGATTCGGCGGTCGACCCCGGAGACCCTCAGGATGTACACCGAGATCCTGGAGCAGAACCCGAACGCGTTCGACGAGGCGGAGCGCGACGACGATCTGGACGGGATGCGTGTGCTGCCTGGGAAGTTCCAGCCGCCTGGGCCCCCAACGGAGCTGGGCGTCGAAGAACTGGCCTGGTAACGGGAGGGTCGGTGAAATGTCCATTCGAATCGCGGTTGTCGACTCAGGTGTTAACGCCGCGCATCCCTGGCTCGACGGCGTCGCCGGTGGCGCTGGGTTTGAGTACGAGCGGGGAGAATATCGCCTTGTTCCCGGCGCGTTCGACGATCTGCTTGGACACGGGACTTCAGTCGCCAGCCTCATCCACGCGTTCTGCCCGCAAGCGGAACTATACGCGGTTCGTGTCGCGACCTGCCATCACCCCGAGGAGTGGGGCGAAATGCAGGCGCGGTACCCACGCGGCAAGTTTCCCACGGTTGAGCCGGACGTCCCCGAGCCTCAGCTCGCCGAGGCCCTCGAGTGGTGCATCAAGCAGAGCATCGACATTGTGAACATGAGCTACAGTTTTGAGCAAGTTGACGGAGAAAAGGGTCCGCTCGCTGAGGTCTGCCGGCAGGCGTATGAGCGGGGCATGACGATTGTCGGTTCCTACAAGAACGACAGCGACGCTCCGGCGTATCCGGCCTTCTTCCCGACCGTGATCGGAGTGCGCCGATCGCGGACGCTGCCTCCGGGGCGCGTCGAGGTCCTTTCCGAGGCGAACAAAGACGTTGCGGGCTGGGGTGGCCCCGTTCGTGTGGCCCATCTCGGGGAGCGTGTGTGTTACTGCTTCGGCACGAGCCTGACGTGCCCACATGTCGCGGCGATTGTGGGCAGAATTTACCGGGCCGCGGGCCGCGTGGGCCCGGATCGTGTGTTTGAGTACCTGAAGAGGATTTCCTGAAGAGATACTTCGAGTCATCGCCGGGTCGCCTGCCGGCCCAGTCATGACGGAAGGCGAGTCATGAGTGATGCACCGCCAGAGCTTCTCGCCGCGGCAGAAGTCCTTGACTCCGGCACAGGCGGGCCGGGCCACAAGACCAGCAGAGCGACCCTTGCGGTCGCGGGAATCGTGGCGATTCACGCCGGTCTTCTCGCTTACGGCGCATGGTGCCACAGCGCGGCGTGGGACGAAGTGGGACATTTCGCGGCCGGCCTCAGCCATTGGAAGCTCGGTCACTTTCGCCTGTACCGGGTTAATCTGCCGCTGGTGCGCCTGGTCGCCACAGCGCCCGTACTGCTGGCGCATCCGGTGCTGGACTGGGACGAGATCTCCGCCGATCCGCACCAGAGGCCAGAGTGGGAAGTGGGCAAGAAGCTGGCCAAGGCGAACGGCCGGCGATACTTCCGCCTTTTGACCCTGGCCCGCTGGGCTTGTATCCCGTTCAGCATAATGGGGGCGCTTGTCTGCCGGCGCTGGGCCAGCGACCTCTATGGTCCGACGTCCGGCCTCTTCGCCCTGGTCCTCTACTGCTTCTGCCCGAACATCATTACCTATGGTCAGCTCATCGTCCCGGACGCCCCGGCGGCGGCCTTGGGAGCGGCAGCCCACTACATGTTCTGGCGACACCTGGAAAACCCTCATTGGAAGCGGTCGGTCGGTATCGGGACCGTCTTCGGGCTGATGCAGCTCTGCAAGTCGACCTGGGTTTTCGCCTTCCTGTACTGGCCCATGCTCTGGGCGGTGGACCGCGTTGTGAGGCGGCACGCACCAGGCAGGCAGCGGGCGGCCGTATCCCTGGCACAGCTCGCGACCATCCTTGGACTCGGGCTTTTCGTTCTCAACGCGGGCTACCTGTTCCAGGGCTCGTTCAAGCGGCTGGGGGACTATTCGTTCCAGAGTATGGCATT
>JBMFUH010000382.1:0-6508 GCA_049966735.1 Isosphaeraceae bacterium | reverse complement strand
CCCGGGACCACGTCCCGCGGGGCGCCAGGACCCGGCGCCCCGGGACGCCGCCCCGGCCCCGGCGCGCCCGGAGGAGCCCCCGGGCCGGCGCCGGCGGGACCACCCGTCTTCGACGAAGAGGACGAGCGCAAGGCCAAGGGGGGAGTCGGTTCATCGGCCGACCGCGCCGGCCGCCGCGCCCGTCGTAACGAGCGCGGCACCGAACGTCGCGTCACCTCGCCGCTGCCGGCCGCCGCCCTGCTCAACGACGAAGAAGAGATACACAGGATCCGGGCCAGGCGCAATCAGAAAGCGGCCGCTCAACGGCTGGCTGTCGCTCCGGTCCGGAAGAATCGCGCCGTGGTCGAGCCGCCGATCACCGTCCGCAACCTCTCCGAGGTCATCGGCATCAAGGCCAACGACCTGCTTCGCAAGCTCATGGGCATGGGTCAGATGGCCACCATCAACGCCACCCTCGACGACGACCTGGCCATGATGCTGGCCATGGAGTTCGGCGTGGAGCTGGAGGTGGAGCATCCCCGCACCGCGGAGGATGAATTGCTGGAATCGCTCAACCCCCAAGGCAACTCCCGGGCGCTCGCGCCCCGTCCGCCCGTGATCACGATCCTGGGACACGTCGACCACGGCAAGACATCGCTCCTGGACCGCATTCGCAAGTCGAACGTGGTCGAGAGCGAGAGCGGCGGCATCACCCAGCACATCGGCGCCTACCAGGTCGACTACAACGGCAACCCGATCACCTTCGTCGACACTCCCGGTCACGAGGCCTTCACCGCCATGCGCGCCCGCGGGGCCAACGTGACCGATATCGTGGTCCTGGTCGTCGCCGCCGATGACGGCGTCATGCCCCAGACCATCGAGGCCATCGCGCACGCCAAGGCCGCCGACGTGCCGATCGTGGTGGCCCTGAACAAGATCGACCTGCCCAACGTCGACACGCTCTCAAACATCAACAAGATCTTCGGCGAGCTGTCCCAGCAAGGGCTGCACCCGGTGGAGTGGGGCGGCGATGTCGAGGTCGTCAAAACCTCCGCGATGACGGGGGCCGGCATCAACGACCTGCTGGCCACGCTCGAGACGATCTCCGAGCTGCACGAGCTCAAGGCCGACCCTACCCGCCCAGCCAGCGGCACCTGCCTGGAGGCCTCTCTCTCCGAGGGACGCGGCGTCGTCACGACCGTGCTGGTGCAGGAGGGAACGCTCCAGGTCGGCGACATCATCGTCTGCGGCGACGGCTTCGGCAGGGTCCGCGCCCTGTTCAACGACCGCGGCCGCTCCGTCGACCAGGCCGGCCCGTCCACTCCGGTCTCGATTTCCGGACTCGATATCGTCCCCACCGCCGGCGAAACCTTCGCCGTCGTCGACGACATCGCCCGGGCTCGCGAGATCGCCGAGACGCGACGGCACCGCGCTCGCGACGCCGCCCAGGCCGAGCGCCAGACCGTCACCCTGGAAAACCTCTACAACAAAATGGCCGAGCAGAAGGTCAAGACCCTCAACTTGATCATCAAGGCCGACGTCCAGGGATCAATCGAGGCCCTCACCAAGGAGCTGGAGAAACTCGAGAACGACGAGGTGCCCATCCGCGTGCTGCTCAAGGGAGTCGGCGGCATCAGCGAAAGCGACATCATCCTGGCCGACGCCTCGCAGGCCATCGTGATCGGCTTCCGGGTCGCCCCCGAGGACCGCGCCGTCAACATGGCCGAGGAGAAGAAGATCGAGATCCGCCGTTACGACATCATCTACCAGGTCACCGACGACATCAAGAAGGCCGTCGAGGGGCTCTTGGTTCCCGAGGTCAAGGAGGTCCATCTGGGCCGCGCGGTGGTTCGTCAGGTCTTCAAGATTTCCAAGGTCGGCGCTGTCGCCGGCTGCTTCGTCACCCAGGGGTTGATCGAGCGCTCCGCCAAGGTCCGCCTGATCCGCGAGGGCCGCGAGGTCTACAAGGGAGCCATCGACGCCCTCAAGCGGTTCAAGGACGACGTCAAGGAAGTTCCCCAGAACTTCGAGTGCGGCATCAAGATCGCCAACTACGACGACATCAAACCCGACGACGTCATCGAAGCATACCGGGTCGACATCATCCGCCGCACTCTCTAGCAACTTTTTTGGAGTGGCGAATGGCTCGTGGCTTGTGCCTAGTGGAAGGCACCTCGCCACGAGTCCCTCGCCACTCTCAACCCGCAACTCGCCACTCGCAACCAATGTCCTCTCACCGAAACCTCCGAGTCGCCGAAGCGATCCGCGAAGTGGTGGCCACGGCCATCCTCTTCGAGGCCGCCGATCCGCGCATTCGGTCAGTCACCGTGCTGAGCGTCGAGGTCTCCGGCGACCTCCGCCAGGCGACCGTCAACGTCTCGGTGCTGGGCACCCAGGCAGAGCGGAACCTCGCCCTTCGAGGGCTCAAGCACGCCGCGGGGTATTTCCAGTCGCTGGTCGCGCAACGCCTGCAAACCCGATTCACTCCGATCCTGATCTTCAAGCTCGACGACAGCGTGAAGAAATCGGTCGAGATCAGCCGCCTCATCGATGAGGCCCTCGCCTCCGATCGCAAGCCCGACCCTGACCCCTTGAAGCGATGCCAGAGCGGCCCCGCGGAGTCTCCCGAGGAAGACCTTGCTCGGGAAACTGGCGACCATGACGTCCCGCGACTTCGCGTCGCACCCACGGAGTCTACCGAGGAAGGCCCTGCTCAGGAAAACGAGCCACCCGACCAGCCCTGAAAAAATCCTGAATCGATCGCGTCGCCGGTCCCCGGGCCCGCGTCCCTTGGTATTCCCCTAGCCAACGCACTCACGAATCTTCAACCGAACAGTCTCATGGCCACACAAAGCAAGACCCAGTTCCTGACCGACATCCATGCCCACCTCAAGCGCAGGTACAAGCCCAAGTCCGATGCTTCCGCCGGCAAGTTGACGGTGCTGGAGGCCGTGGTTTACGGGATCTGCCACGAAGACACAACTCGCGAGCAGGCCAACCAGGCGCTCTCGCGGTTCAAGGACCAGTTCTTTGACTGGAACGAGGTTCGCGTCAGCCCGATCGCCGAGATCCAGGAGACCCTGGCCGACATCCCCGACGCCCAGGGCCGCGCCCAGCGCGTCCGCCGCTTTCTCCGCCAGCTCTTCGAGAAGACCTACAGCTTCACCCTCGAAGCACTCACCAAGAAACCGCTCAAGGAAGCCCTCAAGGTCCTGACCGCCTACGAAGCCTTCTCGTCCGACTACGTCACCGCGACGGTCATCCAGCAGGCGCTCGGCGGCCACGCCATTCCCGTCGACTCCTGCACCCGCAGGGCCCTGGAACGGCTCGGCATCATCGAGCCCGACCTGGCAGCGCTGCGCTCCATCCTCGAGCGAGCCATCCCCAAGAACCGCGGCGTCGAATTCTCCGAGCTGCTCGAGGAACTGGCCCATGATACGTGCGTCGCGGGCGACCCGGATTGCCCCCGGTGCGAACTGCGGAAGATCTGCCACTACGTGCAGATGAAGAAGCAGGAAGCCCACCAACCCCCCACCGCCAAGCCCGCCCCGACCAAGGTCGCGCCTGCCGCCGAGAAGCCCCCAGCCGAGCCTGCCAAATCCAAAACCGCTCCGACGGCCAAGAAGCCAGCCCCCAAAGAGATCCCCACCCCGCCCAAGTCGCCCCCCGGCAAGCGCGGAGCAAGCAAGTAGTCGGCCAAACTCCACCCCAGGCGACGATCACCGCCCCATTTCGTTGGGCGCGGGTCTCCAGACCCCGCCCCAGCTCAGTTCCTCGCCGCCTCGAGGACCAGAAGCGCGTCCTCCCAGCCCGCCGGGGTCGCGAACGACTGAGCCCCCGTGCGCGCGAGGTCGTCGATGGGTGCCTGATTGCCATTGCGCGGATCAATCCAGAATGCCTTCACCTTTCCAGTCGAGGCAAGTTTGTCCATCTTGACGGAGACCTCGCTCGGACTGCCGAGATACACCATGATCCAGCGGCCATCCTGGTGGCGGGCGGCCAGGTTGAGGATCTGGCCGTGAGTCTTGCCTCCGGAGGCGAGGATCTCCTGGTCGGGGACGAGCTTCCACCACTCGGAGCGAGCCTCGAAAACCTGCCTGAGAATGCCAAGCCGCCTCGCGCCGGGGGCGTCGAGCGCCTGCTTCCAGGTCGGCAGCACGCGCCAGCTATCGTTGTGTCCGTAGGTGTGGCTGGCGCCCGCCAGGAACGAATCGTACGCCTGCCGGCGTATCCAGAGCGGCGTGACGTCGAAGCCATACTCCGAACCGTGCTCGTACGCCCCTTCCGCCATCAAGACCGGCTTGGTGGGCTTGAGGTTGTAGTCCTTCGTGACGAAGGGATAGATCAGCTCGACACTCTTCCACGTT
This sequence comes from Isosphaeraceae bacterium, assembly GCA_049966735.1. Lineage (GTDB taxonomy): Bacteria > Planctomycetota > Planctomycetia > Isosphaerales > Isosphaeraceae > Aquisphaera. The sequence continues at coordinate 2,162 of JBMFUH010000382.1, read as the reverse complement.
TGCATCGAGTTGAAGTCGAGCCAGGGCTCCTTGTGGATGAAGCTCGAGGAGTACGGAGCGGGATCGGGCTTGAAGGTGATGAGGTGCGCTCCTCCGTCCCCCTCGCGGAGCCCCGCGGCCAGCTCGCGCAGGACCGGCACGAATTCGGGCCTGGCCTCGGGCGTCATTGACCAGACGATCGTGGGTACGTCCTTGTATCGGCTCGCCACCCATTTCGCCCAGGCCCGTGCCTTTTTCAACGTGATCGCCTGGCGATAGCGCTGATGGTAGAGCGTCATCGAGATGTTGAAGTTGTGCTCCTGGGCGATCTTCAACACCGCGTCGACGTTCTTGAAATAGGCCTCGTTGGGCGTGAGAGGATCGTCATTGATCCAGGGCTTGTCGCCGTGGATGTTGGGCTTGGTCCCGTCCCCCACGCCCATGAGCATCACCTGCGCGAAGACAAATCCCTTCTCCTTGGATTTCTCGATGATCGTGCGGGCGTCGTCGAGCGAATACTCGCGGAAAAGCTGCCACTGGGTCGTGCCCAGCCAGAAGACCGGTTTCCCCTTCTGGTCGACGAAGTACCGGTGGTTGGCGCTGACCTTGACGGGATAGACCGGTTCGGCGCCAGACGAGTTTCCCGCACGGGCCGTTCCGGCCGCGAGGAAAGCGAAAGAGACGACGATGGGAATGAGAGGTTTCATCGCGCTGACTCCTTCAGATGGGAAGCGGTTCAATGGAAACGGAGAGCGGCTGTGCTCCGTTCTTCTTCTGCTCGGGATCCGGCCCGCATGACCGGAGCTGGTCGGCCTTGAACTCCGCGATCTTCTCAAGGCGAGCCGTGCTCACGACGACCGAATCAAAGTCTTCCATCCCGGGACCTCCCACTCGCCTGATCCACGCCGTTAGTCGCTACGATAAGCAGAGGCACGCGCTGGGATTGCCGCGCCGCCCTTCAATGAAACCACAACCTTGCCGGAGCAATCCAGAGGGGAGCGGAACGAATGAGGACCAGCGTCCGATGCGGGAGCGCCTGGCAACTCCGGGCAATTGATCGTCCGCGTCGGGATTGAGCACTTCGGTTCGGTCCGCTATGTTCAGGTTCCTGGCGCGTCGCGGCAGGAGACCGGCACCACGGCCGACCACCATTCTGAAATTCAACTCCTCGAGGGATCTTCATGGACATCATTTATCGCTACGATCCGTTCGCGCAGATCGTTCCCTGGCGGTCGGATAGCCCGGACGATTCGATAGGGCGGCTGGAGGAGGGACACCAGCGCTTCCGGTCAATGGTCACGCAGGTCGAGCGGGAGATCCTGGCGGAGGCCCCTCGAGAAAAGATCATCGTCGACTCCAACCCGCTCTCGCTGGGCTTCGCCGCCCAGGGTGCGCCGCTCCAGGTTCCCCATGCGCTCGTGCTGGGCTGCTCCGACGCTCGCGTGCCCATCGAGCGGATTTTCGACCAGACGCCGAACGAGCTGTTCGTGATCCGGGTGGCCGGCAACGTGCTGGGGACCGAGTGCCTGGGATCGATCGACTACGCCGTTCAGAACCTCAAGCAGAGCCTCAAGCTTCTGGTGGTGCTAGGACATTCCGGCTGCGGAGCCGCATCGGCCGCGGTGGATACTTACCTGTCTCCGAACGACTATCCCCAGATTGGCTTCACGCACGCCCTGCGCTCGCTGGTCGACCGGCTGCAGATCGCCGTCCGAGGCGCGGCCAAGGCCTTGGGGCGCGTCCGCGGATTTGAGGTCAAGACCCATCCCGACTACCGCGACGCCCTGGTCGAGGCCACCGTCTACCTCAACGCCGCGCTCACGGCCTTTGACGTGCGCAGGGAGATCGCGGTGCTGGGCGCCAGCTCGGTGCGAGTGGTCTACGGCGTCTACAACCTCGACGCCCAGCGCGTTCACGCGTTGCCGCACCACGAGCACGACGAGACTCTGCCCACATTCAGCGAGGTTCCCAACACTCCGGACGAGTTCATCACCCTGGGCGATCAGTTCGTCAAGGCCGTCCTCGCCAGGGGCCTGCTGGGCAAGCCGAAGTAGCGAGCCCCTCCAGGGAGGCTCGCGCCTCGTTCGGCGCGGGTCTCTCACCCCGCCGACTGCGGCGGGCGCCCCTTGTGGGACAAGATTCCAATCCTGTCCATGCTGACATGGATCGTATTCGATCCCGGA
>JBMFUH010000381.1:0-6520 GCA_049966735.1 Isosphaeraceae bacterium | reverse complement strand
TTGGACTTGGGGAGTTTGGAGATTTGGGAAACTCGGCTTGACATGCTACCACCAGACTCGACCGGCGCGAACCGCTTCTTACACCCCGGCCTCCCGGCCTCCCCGCTGGCGGGGATTGCCGTTGTCGAATCCGCCCACTTCGTCTAAAGTTCGCGCCGAATTGAGTCGACTGGCGCCATCATCCACGGATGGTTGATTGGGGCGTGCCGGTGCGGTCGGGAAACTGTTCACGGAAGAGCAGTGTGTGGATGGGCCGTTTGGATGCCGCGGTGACTTTGATCGTCTTGCTGATATCCTGCTCGGGATGTGGGCTGGGCCCGCGTAATTTCCGTAAGATCAACCATCCCGCGCCGTTGATGCGGGCTCGGGCGATCGGCCTGGGATCGAGGCGTTCCACCGCCGAGGTCATTCCCCTTCTGCTCGGGCGGCTGAACGATCCCGATGTCGTGGTGCGGATGGCGGCGCACGAGGAGTTGAAGCGGCGGACGGGACAGGACTTCGGGTATCAGCCCTGGGCCAGCGAATGGGAACGCGCCGACGCGATCAATCGCTGGCGGGCATGGCTTATGGCCAGGCCGGTCGTTCCTCCGCCCGCTCCGAGTAGGCCCAAGGGCCCGCCTCAGCCCAGGAAGAGTTTGCCCCAGCCCGGCTGAGTCCCGTGGGCCGTGGGCAGTGGGCGCCGGTAAACGGGGAAGGATGGGGTAATGACCGCGACCGTGACAGTCAGAGCAGGTACGAGTGGACGGGCGGCTGGATTGCCGTTTCTGCTCAGGCCGATCGCCTGGGTGGGAGCGTCGACGATCGGCATTATCGCCTACTGCGGCGGCGTGGCCATGCTGGTTCTCTCGGCTGCCGTGTCGGTGGTGAGCGTCTCCCGCGACGACGACGCGCCAGGGTTCTGGGGAACATTGAAGGCCGAGTTGGGCTGGCTGCTGTTCATGGGCGTGCCGCTGGTTGGACTGGCTCACGTGGGCATGGGCTCGTTCCTGTCGATGCAAGCCTATTTCGGCAGCACGTTCGTCGATGGGACGGGGGCCGTGGTGGGCGTGGGCCTGTTGCGGAACGTGGCCTCGATGGTGACGGGACTGTCCCTGTCGGGGTTGATCGCCTGCCGGATCATCTCCGAGCGGCTGGGGACGTGTCACCAGGTTGAGGAAGGTGGCGGGCTGGCCCGGCACGATCCGCCCGGGCTCGTTCCGCCGGATGGAGATCTGCTGGCGCCGATCCATCCGGGACGGTTGGCCGCGCCCCGGCTGGTGGCCTGTGGGCTGGCGATGATGCTGCTCTCGCTCTGGGGCTTCTTCGTTGGCACATTCATTGGCTGGCAGGCGGCGGAAGCGCTCATGGGGCTGTCGACGAAAATCTTTTTCCTGATGTTCTACCAGATGATCTGGTTTCGGGACGTGGTGGGTTTGATCGTCAAGGGGCTGCTTTTCGGCCTCATGACCGCGGCGATTTGCTGCTTCGAGAGCTTGCGAGCCGGGGCAACGACCAGCGGGGAAGCGCTTGGGAACAATGCAGGCTTGAACCCAGGGACGGATGATCTTTCCGGACGGATCGTCCGGGCCACCTGTTTGTCGATGGTGGCGATTCTGATCCTGAACATGACCTGGTTCATTCTGATTTATCACGCGGTGCCGGTGTACGGGCCGTCGCTTTTGCAACCGCCCTCGCCATGACCCTGGGGAGAGTCGTCTTGCGAATCAATCCTCGGGAGGGAATCCGAACATGAATGCTCGGTCGTCGATACGGGACGTGGCGGTTGGACTGGTCGTGATCGCGGCCATCGCCGCCTTGCTTGGCCTCTTGAGCGTGGCCAGCGATGGCCCCGGGTTCCTGGCCCGGCAGAAGACCGTCGATGTGATTTTTCACGACGGCCAGGGGATTCGCGTGGGCAGTCCGGTTCGCGTGGCGGGGCTGGACGCGGGAAACGTTGTCGATCTCGATCTGGTCAAGAGCGAAGGTCGGCTCTGCGCGCGGGTGCGCATCTCCTTGCCTGCCTATTTGCTGGACAAGTTGCCTCAGGACGTGAAGGTGACGATCAGCCCGGGGCTCACGGGGATGAGCCATGTGGACATCGTCGTCGCCGGCCAATCATCGGTCTCGCTGGTGGCGGGGCAGACGATCCGCGGCGTCGAGAGTTCGTTCTTCGATCCGATCATCGAACAGATCGGCCTGGGCCCGAGGGAGCGGAGCGACCTGGGACGCATCATCGGCGAGGTCCGGCAGACGATCGACTCAATGGGTCCCCGGCTCCGGCAGATCATCACGACGCTTCATGAGACCTCCGGAAACTTCAAGGACATGAGCGATGCGGTCCGGCCCGCGGTCGAGTCAACCGTGAGCAACGTCGAGGACCTCTCCCGCCGGATCGGCGCCAGCGGGCCCAAGATCGAGGCGACCCTGGCCCGGCTCGAGGCCATCTCGCGTCAGGCCGAGCAGATTCTGGGAGAAAACCGGGAGAGCGTCCGGCTCACCCTGGGTTCGGCTCGCGATCTGACCGGTTCGCTCAGCGACGTGGTGGCGAAGGACCGCGTGAAGGTGGAGAAGCTGCTCGACGGCCTGGACATGTCTCGCGCCCGCGGGGATCGGGTACTTTACCAGGCAGATCTCATTGCGGCCCAGGCGGTTGCCATCCTTGCCCGGAGCAGGGCCGAAATCGAGCGATCGGTGACGAACGTCCGCGACGCCACCGACTGGGGCAACAAGCTGGTCCAGAAGATCTACACCAACCCGTTCGTCCTGAGTCCGTTCTACAAGCCGTCGAAGGAAGACCTGCGGGTCGAGGCGGCGTTTGACATGGCCCAGGTTTTCGCCAAGGGAGCCCAGGACCTCAATGATACCGTCAAGACGATTGAGATCATGCAGGCGCAGCTCAAGAATCCCGAGCAGCAGCAACAGATCTTGCAGCTTCAGCAGCGGGCGCTCGCGCTCACCGAGGGGCTGGGGCACACCTCGGCGCGGCTGGCCGAAGCCCTGAAGACGCCGATCGATACGGGGCGGAGGAGGCGGTAGGTGGCTCTCGCGAAACGGGCCTGGTGGAAGATGCCGGAGGTTTCTTTCAATTTCTGGCCGCTACTCGCCGATATAACCCAACAAGGACGTCCGGTAGGGCGTCAAGGTGTGGACGGAGACCGGAGTCAGGAGATCCGACTGTCGTCAGCCGGCTCACTCTCTCGTGTAGGCTTCGAGTATCTTCAAGAGAGCGACACCCAGCACTGCCGAGCGTGGAGTCATCGGTCAGAGCGCCACTTTGGGAGGCCCAATGGAAATCTTCGGTGCAGGAGGGACTCAAGGCCCTCAACCCATTTACCCGCGACTTGCCGCGTTCAGCATCGATGCCGGTCAGACCGTGCATGCTGGCGCACCACGCGATCACGTCGAGATCTCTCCCCTCGGTCAGATGCTCGACGGAATCAGCCGACTGCCGGAGATCCGCCACGAGAAGGTGGAGGAGATCCGCCGACAGATCGCGGCGGGAACTTACGAGACAACCGAAAAACTCGAGGTGGCCCTCGATCGCATGCTCGACGAGATGATGGGCTTTTGACCGCGCGCCCCACCGACCAGAATCCTGATACAATGCTCTGGCCGGCGCCCGGGAGACCTCGCAGGTTTCCCTGGCGGCGGCCGGTTCGCGTTGCGCGGGTGAACATTCGAAAACAGGCGCTTGGGCAGAGACCTTCTTGGCAACGACCTTCGTTTTCGGAACAATGCACGTGCCTCGAAACGAGGCCGGTTGCGAGATTTCCCCAAACTCTACGCCATCTACAACTTGACGCTCAAACGTCCCGGGCGCTGGTCGATGCCGGTCCTGGGAGGACGGGTGGTCAACAACATCGAGGAGGTCACGGACGTGGACCCGCTGCCGTCAAGCTCTTCCCCGACGTCGACGTCTTCCCAGGTGGATTCACAGGCCCCGGCCCCCGAACGGAAGAAGACGCCCCGTCCCTTAAGCGCGGCGGAGAATCTGCTGGTCCAGGCGCTCACCCGGCGCGAGCTTCTGACCGCCGAGCAGGTCCGCGAGGCACAGTTCTACAGCATGGAGCACGAACGGGACCTCAAGCAGTCCATTCTGGAGCTGAACCTGATCTCGTCCGACAAGCTCAACCAGCTCGCCCTCGACCAGCCGAGCACGCTGGCATCCGAGCCGTCAGACGACAAGCTCCCCGCGATCAAGTCCGCGGAAACTCTCAGCCCGCCGCTTTCCCTCGATCGAACCCAGCACCACCGCGACGTGCGCAAGGAGCTTCAGGAGCGGGCGCTCACGTCCCCGTTGCCCGATCTGGTCAGCCAGATCCTGGAACGCGCGTTCGATTGCCGGGCCACGGACATCCATTTTGATTCGCAGGAAACCGGGCTGCGGGTCCGCTACCGCATCGACGGCCAGCTTCAAGACATTCTCTTCGTGGAGCCGGCCATGGCCACTGCCATGATCAGTCGACTCAAGGTCATGGCCAGCCTGAACATCGTCGAACGCAGGCACTCTCAGGACGGCCGGATCTCGATCATGCACCACAACCGCCCGCGCGATCTCCGGCTCGCCACGTTTCCCACCATCTACGGCGAGAAGATCGTGATCCGGATCCACGAGGTGCTCACGGCGCTGGTCGGTTTCAGCCACCTGGGCATGAACCAGGAGCAGGCCGGGCTGCTGGATCACCTGATCGCGCAGCCCTATGGCGCGGTGCTCGTTGCCGGGCCCGTCGGCGCGGGCAAAACCTCGACCTTGTACAACTGCCTGGAGCGGATCAACTCGCCCTTGCGCAACGTGATGACCATCGAAGACCCGATCGAGCACCGGATGCCCGGCGTCAATCAGACCCAGGTCAGCTCCCAGGGAGACATGGGTTTCAGCGAGGGGCTGCGGGCAATGCTCCGCCAGGACCCCGACGTCATCATGATCGGCGAGATCCGCGACGAGGAGACCGCCAGGATCGGCATCCGTGCCGCACTGACTGGTGTTCTCGTGTTCAGTACACTGCATGGCTCCGACTCTCCCAGCACGATCAGCAATCTTTACAATTTTGGCATTCCCGGCTACCAGCTCTCCAGCAGTTTGCTGGCGATTGTCTCCCAGCGCTTGATCCGCAAGATTTGCCCCTATTGCAGAGTGACCTTCGCTGCCGATGAGAAGATACTGCTCGGCCTGGATCTCGATCCCGACGAGCATCGCGATCTCCAGCTTCATCGTGGCGTGGGCTGCCCGGCCTGCTTCCAGACCGGCTACATGGGCCGGACGGGCATCTTCGAGATCATGGTGGTGGGCGAGGAGTTGCGCGATCTCATCTTCCAGCAGATTCCCAAGGACGTGCTCCGCCGGGTTGCGGTGGACCTGGGAATGCGGACGCTCAAGCAAAGCGCGGTGGACAAGATTCTCGATGGCACGACCACGGTTGAGGAGGTTTACCGGGTTGTGTCATTCTGATCCGGCGCGGGAACAAACGCGGTGACGGGGCCCTGCTCCCATCCGCGGCCAGTCCCGGCCCGGTCGAGGCGAACCGGCAAGGAGGTCGGCGATGCTCGGCGGATTGTGCAAAGCGATGGGCGCCCTGGCGGCGTCTGGGTTGGTGGCTCTTGCCCTCGGCCCGGCCGTGGTTCGGGGCGATGACACCAGCTTCTTCGGCCGGCTCTTCCGGCTGGGCGGCAACTCCTCATCTTCATCCTCGTCGTCGTTCCCGTCGACGCCGGGAAGCACCGGGCGTTCGGGATCTGCCGGCAACAGGGCGTCGTCAGGGTACGGCGATATCGGTTCCGGCGGCACGTTCATCCCGCCCGCCGCGCCCAATCGCGGGCCCAGCCCCACGCCGACCGGCGGGCCGATCTCGCCGACTGGGCCCTCGACGCCCGACCTGGCCGGCTCATCGAACGCCGCCATGCACCTGACGCCCCGGGCGCGGATGACAAGCGCAGTCACCTCGGCCGATCCTCTGGTCACCCGGATGGCACTTGGCAGGTCCAATGACGGCAGCCAGTTCGGGATGTTTCTCCAGGTTTTCGCCGACGGAACGGTGATCGATTCCGAAGGAGTTCACCGCCTCGGCTCGGCCGAGATCCGCCCACTCTACGAGGCCGTCCAGAGCGGTGAGCTCACCCATCTGCGCGGTCATTGCGGCACACCTTCTAACGACTTCACCGAATACGTTCATGTGATTGTCTTCGAGCGGCGGATGGGCCGCTTGCAGGCGCATTCCTTCTCATACGGCGGCAACCCGCAGGGCTGCGAGAGCGGCTTGCGCACCTTGCACGCCGCGCTGGAGAACATCCAGGTGAAGTTGAGCCGGCAACCGGGAGCGTCGAGCACGCCGGTCGGAGCCGCGACGGCTCCGGCGCCAGTGCCGGGGCCGGCGCAAGGACCGTTGCCGGTCGCTACGGGGAGCGAGGCCGCGCCGCCGCTGCCGGATCCCGGCGCTGGTCCAGGCTCGCCCAGCGGCGCGGTCATTCCCCTCTCACCGCTTCCGCCCCGCTAGCCCGGATTATTCAAATAGGCCCCAACGAAGAGCCCTCGATTTACGTATAA
>JBMFUH010000380.1:0-6523 GCA_049966735.1 Isosphaeraceae bacterium | reverse complement strand
AGGGCGGCGACGGCGATCTCGTCGGTCGTGCCTGGTCGGCCCAGGGGGACGTGGTCGAGCATCCGCTGAACGTGCTCCCGAAACGTGCCGTCCTCGCCGTAGAAGAGCTTGCGCGTTCCCTCGGTGAGGGTTGAGCCGGGGGCGATGCCGTTCACGAGGATGCCGTGCGGCCCCAGCTCAATCGCCATGGCGCGGGTCAGATTCACCACGCCCGCCTTGGCGGCGACGAAGGCGCACTGGAGGCGCAACGGGACCAGTCCGGCGATCGAGGCGATGTTGATGATGCGCCCGGTTCCCTGTGTCTTCATCACCCGCGCGGCCGCCTTGCTGACCTCGTAAAGCCCGGTCAGGTCCACCGAGAGGATGCGATCCCACTCGGACCGGGGATACTCGTCGATCGTCACCCGGTGGACCAGGCTGTTGACGCCCGCGTTGTTCACGACGACATCCAGCGATCCCCAATCGTGGACGATCCTGTCGATCACCTCGGTGATCTCGTCGGGACGGGTCACGTCGAGGCCGATGCCCATCGCCCCTTCGGTCTGGCTCGCGGCCAGCCTGGCTCCTTCGGCGTCGACGTCGGAGTAAACGACCCGGCTGCCGTTACGAGCCAGACGATCGGCGATCGCCTGGCCAATCCCCCGCGCGGCACCGGTCACGAGGCACACCTTGCCGGAAAGGTCCGATCGCATTGTCTTGGTCTCCTGTTGGTGTCTAACAATCCGTTCGCGATTCTGGGAGAGCGAGGCTCCTGCCGAGCTGCATTCGCGACTGCCCCGCCAGGAGGCTCGCCCTCCCGATTGTGCAAGGTGCTTTCGCGGCATCGCGAGGGTCATGGCAACAGCCACGGACTGGGGTTTTCGATCAGCCCGCGGAGCGTCTGAAGGAACCGGGCCGCCGGGGCTCCGTCCACGATCCGATGGTCAAAGGTCAGGCTCAGTGTCAGTCGGTCGCGGAGGACAACGTGCCTCTCCAGAGCCGACGGCTGGCGGACGATCCGCCCCATTCCCAGCACCGCGCACTGGGGAACGTTGATGATCGGCGTGAAGGTTTCAATGTCATAGGCGCCCAGGTTGGTGATCGTGAAGGTGCCCCCCTGCAACTCCTCGACCTTGAGCCCGCGGTTTCGGGCGCGAGCCGCCAGATCTTGCGCACGCGCGGCGACCTCGCGGAGGGTCATCCGGGGAACATCGCGGATCACCGGGACCAGGAGCCCGACGTCCGTATCCACGGCGATGCCGATGTGGACGTTGCGATGGATCAAGATCCGATCGCCGTCCCATCGCGCGCCCAGGATCGGGTGGCGCTCCAGCGCGATCGCGGTCAGCTTGACCACGATTTCGAGATAACCGACGCTCCGAGCATCCGGGCCCCCCTGCTCCGCGGTCACCGCCTTGAACTGCTGGCGCAGGTTGACGAGGTTGGTGGCGTCCACGGACGTCGTGAGCGTGACGGGAGCGGTTCCGTGCGCGCCCTGCATCATCCGCTCGGCGATCGTGCGCCGGGTCGCGTCGATAGGCAAGACTTCGAAGTCGCCGCCGGCAGCCGCTGAGACAGCCGGACTCGACGGAGGAGGCGTTGAACCGCCCTTGGCCGCGGCCGCCAGCACGTCGCGTTCGCGGACTCGTCCCGTGCGGCCGGTCCCCGCGATCGTGGTCCAGTCGATCCCCAGTTCGCGAGCCTTGCGCCGGGCGCGCGGCGAGGACGTCGCAACGGCAACCGGGGCGGCGACGGCAGCCGCGGCGGCGGCCGGAGCGAGCTTGCTGGCCACGACGGCTGGCTCTCGGGCTGTTTCCCCTTCCTGAAGCAGAGTGCCGATCACGGTTCCGACGGCAACGGTCTGACCGGGCTGGGGGCCGTCGGGCGCGATTTGGAGCCGGCCCGAGTCCAGGCTCTCGATCTCCTGCACGGCCTTGTCGGTCTCCAGGCTGAAGATGGGCTCGCCCGCCTTGATCAGCTCCCCGTCCTGCTTGAGCCAGCCGACGAAGACCCCTTCGTCCATGTTCCAGCCTAGCCGGGGAATGGTGATCTCGATGGCCATGAAACGTCTCCCGGAAAAAACGGAGTCACTCGGCGACCAGCTCGCGGATCGCCTGGGCGATGCTTGCGGGACTGGGAACGACGGCGGCTTCCAGCGGCGGGCTGTAGGGCGTGGGCGTCCAGGCGCCGTTGAGCCGGCGAATGGGGGCATCGAGGTCGTCGAAGCCCCGGTCGGCGAGCTGGGCCGCGATCTCGCCGCCGATTCCGCACGGGGCGAACGCCTCGTCCACGATCAAGAGCCGTCCCGTCTTCGCGACCGACTGGGCAATGGTCTCGATGTCCAGGGGCGAGATGGTCCGAGGATCGATCAGCTCGACCGAAATCCCCTCGCCGGCCAGCTCGTCGCACGCCTTGAGTGTGTGATGAACCATGAGCGCCAGGGCCACGACCGTGACGTCGCTCCCCTCGCGGACGATCGCCGCCTGGCCAAACTCGATCAGCTCCTCCCCCTCGGGAACCGGCCCTTTGAGCGTGAGGATCTCCCGGTGCTCGAGGAAGAGGACCGGATCGTTCCCCTGGAGTGCTCGTGCGAGCAGGCCCCGGGCGTCGCGCGGGTTCGACGGAACGACCACCCGCAGGCCAGGGAAGTGCGCGAACATCGAGTAGTAGTTTCCCGAATGATGTGTCGCGGCCGAGTGGCCGATGCCGATGCAGCCCCGCAGCACGACCGGCATCTTGAGTCGTCCGCTGCTCATGTACTGGATCTTGGCGATCTGGTTGAAGATCTCGCCCAGGCCGTCGAGGATGAAATCGGCGAACATAAAATCAACGACCGGGCGCGTGCCGGTCATGGCCGCGCCGCAGGCGAGCCCGGTGAAGCCGCGCTCGCAGATTGGGGTGTCGCGGAGCCGAAGCGGGCCGTAGAGGTCATAGAGTCCCACGGTCGTCCGGAAGTTGCCCCCGCGCTGGCCCACGCCTTCACCCATCACGAAGATGCGGCGGTCGCGGGCCATTGCCTGGCTGAGCGCTTCCAGCGTGGCCTGCATGAAGGTCCGCTCGCGCGGTTTGCCTGTTGCCGGCTGTGGCGAGGGGGGGGCGTTCGCTGGTTTGCCGGTTGCGGACTCATCAAGGACGAATCGCGTGGCCGAGTTCGGGTCGGGCCAGGGAGAGCTTTCGGCGAACTGCTGGGCATCGGCGACGGCGGCATCGATCTCGGCCTCGATGGCTTCCAGGTCGGCGGGTTCGGCGATGGCCTTGTCCAGAAGCATGCCGCGCAAAGAGACAATCGGGCAACGCTCTTTCCACGCCTCAACCTCGTCGCGCGTGCGGTACGTGTAGTCGCCCATGCCCTCGGCGTGGGGCCGGGTGCGGTAGGTCCGGCATTCCAGGAGCGTGGGACCATCACCGCCTCGGGCGCGCCGGACCGCCTCGGCGGCGGCCTCGTGGACTGCCAGGACGTCGTTGCCATTGACCTCGATTCCAGGCATGCCGTACAAGGCGCCCCGCGCGGCGACGCTCGCGCTGGCCGACGAATAGGCGAACGGGACCTCGGTGGCGAACTGGTTGTTCTCGCAGACGAAGATGACCGGCAGCTTCCAGATGCCGGCCAGGTTCAGGCCCTCATGAAACGCGCCGTTGTTCACCGCGCCGTCGCCGAAAAAGGCAACGGCCACCTGGTCGGTCTCGTTGAGCTTGAAGCTGTACCCGGCGCCGGCGGCCTGAAGGATGCACGGGGCGACAATGCCGCTGGTGCCCATGAGGCCGACCTCGGGGGCGAAGAGGTGCATCGACCCGCCGCGGCCCAGCGAGCAGCCGGTCGCCCGACCAAACAGCTCGGCGAACAACTGGCGCGGCGTGACCCCCTTGGCCAGAGCATGCCCGTGACCGCGATGCGTGCTGAAGACGACGTCGATTTTGCGCAGGTTGGCCACGACGCCCGCCGCGATGGCTTCCTCCCCGACGTACGTGTGGCAAGCGCCATGGATCAGCCCCTTCGAATGCGCCCGGGCAAGCTGCTCCTCGCAACGGCGAATCAGGACCATGGTCCGGAAGAGGTTGAGGTAGTGTGTTCCGTCCAGCATTGGCGACATCATCGGCGAGATCCCTTGTCAACCCATCACGGTATCGGCGGGCCGGTGTCGGCCCAGCGAGCAGGCTTCACGAAACGACTGCGCGGGTGTGATGATAGTATCACGGAACGTGCGGGAATAGGACGTGTGACCGAGATCGGGAAGTCAGACTCACCTACCGCGGCGTCGTTTCCTCTTCGGCGTCCGCGATTCGGGCGGAGAGCGCTGCGCGAGGTGCTCCGACTGCTGGAGGTTCGTCACATCCAACATGTCCTGGGGACGGCCCACCGCCTGCTTATTGGCGATCAGATGCTTGAGGCCGATCATTTGAGCGGGCACCCCGTCGAAGTCCGTTTCAACTCGGTCACGCCAGGCATCCGCGAAGCGGACCCCCTCGATCGACATGACGATGTCGACCCGAGCCGGAGGGCGTCCCATCTGATAGAAGTATCCTTCCTGGCAAAAGTCGCCCTCCGTGAGGTTGGCCAAGGGCGCACCGAATTCCTTGAGTGCCTTGAACACCGCCCGAGCGTTCCTTGGTGTCGCCTCGATCCATAGGTCAAGGTCCTTGGTGTATCGAGGTTCGGTGTACTTCATCACGGCATGCCCACCCACGACAAGATAGCGGACTTTAGCGGCGTTGAAAATTCTCAACAGATCTTTGAAGTCGGAGTTCATTCGGGTCCTTCCCCTGGTCGCGATGGAACAGCTCCACCAGTTCCCATGCGGCGCGGAAGATGGCCGCGTCACCCTGGCGTTGCCAGTACGCGATGTCAAAGGACCGGTCCATTTCGCGGATGGCACCGAAGCGCTCCATCACGAATTCAGGCTCCGATTGCGTCCTTACCGGCTTGGATTTCACGATTTCGCGAGACTCACTTCTCTTCTTTCGCATCACGTTCATCCCCTGGAGGCGCGATCGGGAGAGCACATGATCATGCCGGCTCCGGCCATCATCCATGTTTGCCGCCCTGATCATCGCATGAGTTCGAACCTGCCGCCATATCGAACCTTCCCGGAGAACGGTTCCAACCGAGGACGTCGGCAAGCTGTCGCATTATAGCGTCGCGCTCACCGCGATGCTGATTCCCAGGAAGAAGATGCCGCACAGGGCCGCGCCGAGATCTCCGCGGCCAACATGCGTGGGCCGGACATCTCGCTGCTCCAGGAAAGGGGAACGGAGGAACCAGTCGAGTAGCGGAGGCCGCGGCGCGTTTAGGCTTCGGCTTACGTTTGGGTCAGGGTTTCCCGTTGGGGGCTCAATATCCGCTGGCCGTGCGAACCGCTGCACCTCCGCCTCCGCTACTCGACTGGTTCAAGGCTCTTCCGAGTGAGGCCGCGATTCCCCTCAGGCCGGTGTTGCCGCGGTCGCGAAGCGCGGGCGGTCGACGCCGTTGACCGAGCTGGGAAGTGGTTCACCGCGGAGCGCGCGGGCGACGGTGGCCGCGACGGTCTCGCGGAGCGAGCGCACGGCCCGGGCGCTCGCGGAGGCGTTGTGCGGAGAGACGATCACGCCCGGCAAGCCGAGCAGCGGATGGCCCAGAGGGATGGGCTCGGGATCGCAGACGTCGAGCGCCGCGGCGCCGAGCCGACCACTTTGCAGCGCCGCCACGAGCGCCTCGGTGTCAACCAGGTCGCCCCGGCTCAGGTTCACCAGGATCGAGCCGGGCCGCAAGAGCGCCAGGGCATAGGCGTTGATCATCTTCCGGGTGTGGGCATTGGAGGGGCAGTGCAACGTCACGACGTCGCTGCCGGCGAGCAGATCGGCCAGAGAGCCGACCGCCGTCGCGCCGAGCGCCGCAATCTCGGCTGGATTCACCACCGGATCAAACGCCAGCACGCGGCACTTGAACGGGACGAGCCGGCGGATCACCTCGCGGCCAATCCGTCCGCAGCCCACCACGCCGACCGTCAGGTCGCGCAGGGTCTTCATCTGGTCCAGCGGCACGGCCAGCCGCCATGCCCCATTCCTGACACCCAGGCAATGTGGGACGACCTGGCGCGTCGCGCTCAGGATGAACGCCAACGTCTGATCGGCGACCTCGTCGATGCAGTAATCGGGCACGTTGCAGACGGGAATGCCCCGGGCGCGCGCGACGTCCAGGTCGACATTGTCCACGCCGATCCCGTAGCGGACGATCACCCGCGCCTTGGCCATGGCGCCGATCACCGCCGCATTGACCGGCGCGAACTGGGTGATGATGTAATCCGCGTTGGGAACCGCCTCGATCAGTTCGTCAGGCGTCTTGCACTGCCTTGACTCGATCTGGCAGCCCAGCGGGCCCAGGATGGCGCTTTCAACGTCCAGATGGTCGAACGTGGAATCGGTGACAAGCACAAGCGGCATGGGAGCTGAATCTCGTTGCGGAATGGTCGTTCGGGATCGGCAAGGGCCTTTTCCCCCCTCGCGGGAAAAGCCCTAGGGCGGTTTTCGGGCCGGTGGCTCACCGTAGGGTCCGCTGTGCGGACCGATG
>JBMFUH010000379.1:0-6541 GCA_049966735.1 Isosphaeraceae bacterium | reverse complement strand
CCATCTGGCTCCCCGTTGCCCGGTTGCATTTCAACCGTTAAAAGGACTGTTTCCGCGATCCGTCTTGTGCCATGTGCTACTTCTGGTCACTCGATCGGCCTTTGCCTGTGTCTCGCCACCTGGCGGCCAGTGCGGCGATAAGGTGTCCGAGCTTGGAGTGTTCGGGCTCGATGTCGACGGGCAGGCCGTGGGAGCGAAGGGTTTCGGAGGTGGTCGGGCCGATCGAGGCGATGATCGTTTGCGTGGCGCAGGCCCCGCGGAGTTCCACCTCAAGGCCCTCGGCCGCGGCGACCTGAAGCAGGTGGTGTACCTGCTGGGCCGTCGTGAAGAGCGCGGCGCCGACTTTCCCGGCGGCGATCTCGCCGATGGTCTCGCGGAGCGGGCCGAGATCGTCGGGGAGAGCCCAGCGGTAGAGTGGGACCCGCGTGACGATGGCCCCGCGACTTTTCAGTCCGTCGATCAACTCCGGGTTCGGCCTGCCATATTCCTGGACGGCGACACGCAGGCCATCGACCGAAAGCTGGCTATCGAGAGCCGCCAGCGTCTCGTGCCAGGTGTTGGGCTCGGGAACGTGCAGATCGATGCGGACCTTCAGCTCGCGGAGAACCGCTGCCGGCTTGGGCCCGCGGGCCACGACCCTCGTCTTCGCGAGGGCCGCCAGCCAGGTCTCGCGCGGCAGGCGCGTCTCGACGGCCTGCGCCAGGTGGCGCACGCCGACGCCGGTCTCGAAGATGACCACCTCGAAGCCGCCGGCCACGAGACTGTCGGCGAAGGCCGCGACCTCGGGGCTGTCTTCCAGGGGGATCTCCTTCATTGCCGAGGCGGAGAGGGGAACGCCCCCTTGCTTGCGGATCATCTCGGCCGCCGCTTCCGCCATCCGCGATTCGAAAAGCGCGACGCGAAGACCGGCCAGAGGTGAGGTTTCGTTGGAGTGAGACACGAGGAAAGAACCTCAGTTGGTGTTGGTCGGGTCACAGACGACCGGGCCCGCGGCTTCCACCATTCTACCGTGCGCCCACATGGCCTAACCGTCGCCAGGAGGGGTAAGGAATGATATCCAGCAATTCCCCGGCGCGGTGGCGGGCCTGGATCTCTTGCCAGTACCGGGCCGTGAGCAGCTCTGCATGGGCTTGTAGGAAGGCGGAACGCAGTTCGCCTCCCAGGCCCATGAAGTTGATGAACTCCTCCGGGAAGATGTCGCGCGGCCCGACGTAAAACCAGGGTTCGGCGCCGAACTCTTCTTCCTCAGTGGCGGGCGCGGGCATTTCCCGGAAATTGCATTCGGTCACCGGACAGAGTTCGTCGTAATCGTAGAAGACGACCCGGCCGTGGCGGGTCACGCCGAAGTTCTTCAGCAGCATATCACCGGGAAAGATGTTGGTCGCGGCCAGGTCTCGGACGGCCTGGCCGTAATCGATGATCGCCGCCTGAGCGGCCTTCAGAGGCGCCTCGCGGATGTACAGGTTCAGGGGGATCATCCGTCGTTCCACGTAGACGTGCCGGATTTTGACGGTCTCCGGGCCGATCTGCACGGTCTCGGCCGCCTCGGCCGCCAGTTCGTCCAGAAGCGGCAGAGCGAACCGCCGGCGGTCGAAGGCCAGGTGCTCGAATTCCTGCACGTCGGCCAGCCGACCGGCGCGGTCGTGCCGGAAGACAAGCTGATACCGCTCCATCACGTCACGCCGGGACATCGACTTGGGGTAAGCGAACCGGTCCCGAATCACCTTGAAAACAACGTCGAATGAGGGAAGCGTGAACACGCTCATCACCATGCCCCGGTCGCCCGGCGCGATGTCGAACAGGTCGGTCGAGTCTTCGATGTGTCGCACCAAGTCGCGGTAGAGCTCGGTCTTGCCGTGCTTGTTGTAGCCGATGGCAATGTACAGCTCGGCGATCGGCTTGCGCGGCATGATCGACTTGAGAAACGCCACCAGCTCGCGCGGGCGTCGAACCTCCACGTGAAAGTAGGACCGCGTGAAGCTGAAAATGATGCTCACCTCGTCGGCGGTCAGGAGGACCGCGTCCACGACGATGCCATCCTTTTGGTGGTACAGCGCCAGGGTCAAAGGCTCGAACTTGTCTCCACTGGCGATCCGGCCGACGAGGTAAGCCCCCTGGTTGCGGTAGAAGACGGAGTCGATCATGTCGATGGCGTCGATCGGGGCCCGGTCGCCGCGTGCCTCGCGCTCGCGGTCGATGACCTCGGCGACACGGAGGACGTCGCGGTCGATGTTCGCGAAGGGAGCCGAGAAGTCGCACGCTTCCAGGATCTCCTTGATGAGCGCGGGGAGCGGCTGACTGGCGGGGTAGGTCCGGTCGATGGCCCCGCCGGCTGCGGGCGGAGCGTCGAAGTCGGAAAAAAGGAACTCGATTCGGGGATCGACGCCGATGGTCGTGAAGATTCGCCGGCTGACCGAGTTGAAGAACGTCTCGGCCAGCTCGATCTCCGCGCAGTGACGGATCTGATCGGAGTAATCCTCCTTCATGATCGCCCAGAGCTTCTTGTCCCGCTCGGCGACATCCAGCAGTTCGCGGATGCGCCGGACAGTCTCCGTGATGATCCGCGGATACAGCTCCAGACGCTCGAGCGCGTCATGCTGCAAGCCGTGCCAGTCGCGCTTCTCGAACCGCGGCTTGGCGCGGCGGGTGATCGCCTGGAACTGACGGTCGTAGTCCTGGAACGCCGCGAAGATCGCTGCCCCTGCCTTGTGTACCAGCCGATGGTGTGCGGCGGGAATCCACATGGATTGGTCCACCCGATAGGGACGAGCATGGCAGGGGAGCGGTATCCCAGTGTTGCCACCCAACGACTCACATGGCCGCGATGACCGCATCGCCGAATTCGCTGCATTTGACCTTCTGGGCGCCTTCCATCAGGCGAGCGAAGTCGTAGGTGACGGTCTTCCTGCCGATCGCGCCGTCCATGCCCTTGATCATCAGGTCGGCGGCCTCGGTCCAGCCCAGGTACCGCAGCATCATCTCGCCGGAGAGGATGACCGAGCCGGGATTGACCTGGTCGAGGTTGGCGTATTTCGGAGCAGTGCCGTGTGTGGCCTCGAAGACGGCGTGGCCCGTGACGTAGTTGACATTGCCGCCCGGCGCGATGCCGATGCCCCCCACTTGCGCCGCGAGAGCGTCGGAGAGGTAGTCGCCGTTGAGGTTGGGCGTGGCGATCACGTCGAACTCGGTGGGCCGCGTCAAAACCTGTTGCAGAGTGATGTCGGCGATGGTGTCCTTGATCAGCACCTTGCCCTCGGCCTGAGCCGCTTTCTGCTCGGCGTTGGCCTCGGCTTCGCCCTGCTGGGCCTTGGTCTGCTCCCACTGGCGCCAGGTGTAGGTCTGCCCGGGGAACTCACGCTCGGCCAGGGCATAGCCATCGTTCCGGAAGGCCCCCTCCGTGAACTTCATGATGTTCCCCTTGTGCACCAGCGTCACGCTCTTTCGCTTGTTGGTGATCGCGTACTGGATCGCCGCGCGGACGAGCCGCTCGGTCCCCTCGCGGGAGATCGGCTTGATGCCGATCGCGGTGCTCTCGGGGAAACGGATCTTCTGGTACATGTTGGGGAAGTTGTCCTTGATGAACGCCACGATCTTCTTGGCGTCGGCGGTGCCGGCCTCGAACTCGATGCCCGCGTAGACGTCCTCGGTGTTCTCGCGGAAGATCACCATGTTGACGTTCTCGGGATGCTTGACCGGCGAGGGCACGCCCTGGAACCAGCGCACCGGGCGCAGACAGACATAGAGGTCGAGCATCTGCCGGAGCGCCACGTTGAGCGAGCGGATGCCGCCGCCGATGGGCGTGGTCAGCGGCCCCTTGATCCCCACGAGGTACTCACGGAAGGCCGCCACCGTCTCATCGGGCAACCACGTGGAAAAGAGCTTGTGCGATTTCTCGCCAGCGAAAACCTCCATCCACTTAATCTGCCGCTTGCCGCCGTAGGCCTTGGCCACCGCCGCATCGAGTACACGCACGCTGGCGCGCCAGATGTCCGGCCCGGTTCCGTCTCCCTCAATGAAAGGCAGGATGGGATGGTCGGGGACGCTGAGCTTCCCATCCTGGATCGTGATTTTCGAACCGTCGGCCGGAATTACCGGCTGGGGACTGGCCATGGCGCATTCTCCTTCTCTGGGCCCGGGGCACGGCCTGGTGCTGCCCGGCGCGGGTGTATCGGCCATCTTCGTGCCCAAGGCCGCCACTGTCAACGATTCGCTCCGCGTGAGGACCGGGCCGCCGCCGTTCCGCTTGTGCCAGAGAATTTGGCGTGTGCGATGAACTCGTTTTGACTTACAGAGGCCAACTCGGGCTGCCAGTTTCCCCCGTTACGCGGAAATGCGTGCTTTTTCGACACTGTGGCGAGGATACCGGGTCGTTGGATTCCTCGTTCCCATGCTCTGCGTGGGAACGCCGTCTGCAGCGCTCCGCGTCGTAACCATCGCCTCGGTTGGGCCGCAGAGCGTGGGAACGAGATTTTTCCGCTACGTCAAATCACGGTGTGACAGTTCCCACCCGGTGCTCCTGCTACACTGTCGCTTTTTCCAATACCCGAAATCCCGTGGAGCGGCTTCACTTCTGCGCCAGCGCGATGCCGTCGGCCGTCACGAGAAAGGGGCGGGGGCTGATGGGATAGCTCGACGTCCGATGGTCCTTGCGCAACCTGCGCTCGGTGTCTTGCCTGATCTTGCGCCGGTCTGAGTAGAGGACGAGGGTGTCTCGATCCGGGATGCCGGCCCGGAACGGGCTGCCCAGGGGACCGCGGAAAATCCGGTGCAGGTCGGGATGGAGGAGCCGGCTCGAGGCCAGACCGTCGTCGGTCACGACGACGATCACCCGTCCTCCTCCATCGGGTTGCCGCGCTCCTTCCAGCCGTCTCGGCCACTCAAGGCGAGACAGGTTTCTGACGGCGACCTGGTGCAGGGCCTGCGCGTCCAGGTTCCAGCGGACCGCGTCCGCGGTGGTCACGAACCGGAAGATGTCGTTGCCCCGCAGCGCGTAGCAGATCACGACGTCGGCCAGCCATTCGGTCACCAGCGAATTCCGGCTGGCGGAGCTGGACTCAAGGAACCCGCGCGGCTTCAAGAGGGGCAGCAGGCGAGGCCGGGCCTCGTCCCAGGTTTCCTCGCCCAGCGGCAGATCCATCGACTGGCCCAGGCTCTGCACGAAATGCTGGATGATCTCGTCCCGACGCTTGGGAGACTCGCGAATCTCGCGATAGAGATTGCTCAGATAGACGACGCGATTCCGCCCGCGAATGCCCTGCTCGTCGACCTGGAAGTCTTGCTCGGGATGTTGCTCCCGCAAGAGCAAGAGCACCTCGCCGGTCAATTTTCGGAGGGCCAATTCCTCGTCGCGGGTGATTTCCAGGCTGGCCATCACGCGATCGAAGGTCGGGTTCCAGACCTGCTGTTCCGCCGCCGGGACCTGGCTGCTGGCGAAGAGCACGACATCTCCGCCGGCGATCAGCCAGTAGTGGCCGGCTTCCCCCTCCTTGTGCACATCGGCCTTGACGGCGTAGTGGCGCATGGTCGAGTCGCGGCGGACGTTTCCCCCCTCCATCTGGGGGAGCACCTGGCTGAGGACCTTGGGAAGTTCCTCGGCGAGCCGCTCGGTGTCCACGCTGACCGGCATCAACGAGATCCACAGTCCGACATCGTCACGGTCATGCGGACCGAATCCACAGGAGCGTCCCTCGTTTTCCTGGAGCTGCTCCCAGTGGCCTGGGAACTCCAGCCGGTAGACTCCCGCGGGATGAGAAAACTTCTTCCACTGGACAGGCAGCATGAGCACCCGGAGGAAAAGATCACGCGAGCTGATGAGTTCCGCACCGCCGGCACGAGTCTGGGATCTCGCTTCCGGTACTGTCCCAATCATGCGAGCGGCGAGACGCGGATGTCAAGACGAGCGCGACTGGAGGTGGACGCTCAAATCTGGACCGCGGCGACTTGACCTGACTTCCGCGCCAAGAGTCGGGTAAGATGATTCGCGGTAGTTTTGGAGTCCGGTCCCAGGGAGATCGCAAATGGGATTCCTGGTCGAGGAAAGGTCACCCATGGCGGGATCGTCCTGATGGAACCCCTACCGTTCGCGGAAGGGGTTGAGGTGATCGTCCAGGTCGAGAGCGTCGCATCGGCGAGTCCAGTTCTCGTTGAGGACCTGGCGACTCTTCCATTCTTTGGCCTGTGGGCTGATCGAGACGACTTGCCCGAGAGCACGACCTGGGTCCGGGAGCAGCGTCAACAGTGGCATCAGCGGGCGTCGCGGTCGGACTGATCGACACGGACATTCTGATCGACGTGGAGCGGGGTCATCCTGACGCGTTGGCCTTTGTTTCTGCCGAAAAGGGCCTCCCACGTTGTTCCGATGCCTCGGCACGTGGGCGGCCGCTGCCGGCTTCCCGTTCAGAATCGCCGTCCGCTAGATCCCGCCGCCGATCGTCCAGCGGCCCTCTAAACCTCCTTCCGGGCGGACAAAGGGCGTCATCTCCTTAACCCTCTTCTTGCCGTTTTCTTCCACCTCAACCTTCACGGGAACCTTGAGTGACCG
>JBMFUH010000378.1:0-6547 GCA_049966735.1 Isosphaeraceae bacterium | reverse complement strand
CGACGATCCGGTTGGCCTCGGCCGCGTCGCTGGCCCAGTGCACGACGCCCCCGGCGCGGGTGACGGATTCCTCGAGCTGAAGGAGGTACGTGTCGAGATGACGCAGCGTCCGCGCCTTGATGGCTCGCCCGGCCTCGCGCAGGGCCTCCCAGTCGGGCAGCTCGCCGACGGCCCGCGCGCGCTTGGCCCGGATGGTCTGGGTGGCCTTGCCCATGTTGTGCCGGAGCTGGGCGTCGGCCAGCGAGAGCTTCGCCGCCTCGGGAAACTTGAACGCCGGGTGGGTGGGGAGCGGTTCCTGGTCGCGCGACATCAGCTCTGCTTGTGTCGCGGGATGCTTGCTGCTCATGAGCGGTCTCTCCCGTCGGCTTCGGTTGATGCGAGAATCTCGGCGATGTGGATCGGATTGACCCCCGCTCGCATGCGATGCAAGGCGCCGCCGATGTGCATGAGGCACGAGTTGTCGGCCGCCGCGCAGTACTCGGCGCCGGTGTCGAGCACGCAGCGCAGCTTGTCGGAGAGCATGGCGATCGAGGTGTCGGCGTTCTTCACCGAGAAGGTGCCGCCGAAGCCGCAACACTCGTCGGCGTGGAGAAGGTCCACCAGCTCGATCCCGCGCACCTGGCGCAAAAGCCTCTGCGGAGCGTCGCCGATCCGGAGCATCCGCAGCGAGTGACAGGTGGTATGGAACGTGACCCGGTGCGGGAAGTACGCCCCCACATCCTCGACTCCCAGCTTGTGGACCAGGAACATCGAGAACTCATAAACGCGGGGAATCAGCTCGGCGACGGCCCGAGCCAACCCCGGATCGTCGGCCAGCGCCGCCAGCTTGGGATACATCTCGTGGACCATCCCCACGCACGAGGCGGAGGGAGAGACGACCACCTCGGCATCGCGGAAGACGTCGACGAAGTGTCGGACCAAGGGTACGATCTCTCGCTGATAGCCGGTGTTGAAATGCATCTGACCGCAGCAAGTCTGGGCCATCGGAAAGTCGACCGTGTGCCCCAGCCGCTCGAGCAGGCGTGTCACGGCCTTGCCCGTTTGAGGAAACAGCGTGTCATTATAGCAGGCGATGAACAAGGAAACGCGCATGAATAAAGAGTACCTTCGTGATTCGTGGGCAAGACAAGCGCGCCCCACTTCGGGTGGGCGAGTGCGAGGGCCTTTGCCGGTGCACACAGTATAGGCGAAAGCGAGGGCAAGTGGCAGGCCTGTCTCATGAGACCTCAGCGTCCAGGAATTGTTGCTCCAAGAGCGAACGGTAGACCCCATGTGGTTCAGAGGAGAGCTGGGCATGCGTCCCCGCCTCGACGACTCGCCCCCCTTCGACGACGAGGATCTCGTCCGCGTCGCACACCGTCGCCAGGCGGTGGGCGATGGTCAGCGACGTCCGGCCCCGCATCAAGGATCCGATCTCCTGCCGCACGAGAAACTCGTTCGCGGAATCAAGGGAGGACGTCGCTTCGTCGAGGATGAGGATGGCAGGGTCTCTCAGGACGGCCCGGGCGATCGCGATGCGCTGCCTCTGTCCGCCCGAGAGCGCCATGCCACGTTCACCGATCACGGTTTGATACCCATCGGGAAATTCGATAATGAAGTCATGTGCGTTGGCCAACTGGGCCGCGCGCCGCACTTCATCGGGACTGGCGTCGAGGCGGCCGTATCGGATGTTCTCGGCGATGGTGCCTCCGAACAGGAGCCCCTCCTGCAGGACGACTGCCATCTGAGAACGAAGGAACCCCAGGGGATAGTCGCGAATGTCGCGGTCGTCGACCAGTATGCGACCGGAGGTCGGGCCGTAGAATCGCAGCAGTAGAGAGATGACCGTCGACTTGCCGGCGCCGCTCGGGCCAACCAGGGCGATTCGCTGGCCGCTCCGCGCCACAAAAGAAAGATCGCGGAGCGCGCTGACCCCCTCGCGGCCGGGATAGCAAAAGCTCACACGTTCAAAGGTGATTTCGCCCGAGAGGCGGACGGGGAAACGCGTCGCGGTCGGCAAGGACGCCAGGCCCGAACTTGGGCGCCCGTTACTGCCGGGACGCACATGCCCGGGGTCTTCGGGCTCTTCGCGAAGCAGCTCACGCACCCTCTCTGAGGCGCCGATGCTGCGCTGGATGTCCCCATAGAGGCCGGCGAGCTGGGCGAATGCACCGCCGACGGCCGCCGTGTAGAGCAGGAATTGGGTCAGATGGCCGAAGCTGAGGGCCCCTGCTTGGATCATCCCCGCGCCATTGTAGATGATCACTACAAGCGACGCATGGACGGCGAAGGAAACCGAGACCATCAGCGCCCCTTGGTGCCGGGCCCCGCGCAAGGCGGCCCGTACCGAATTGACGAGTGCCACGCGGTATCGGGACACCTCATGGTCTTCCCGGACGAACGCTTTGACGACGGCGATCCCTTGGAGGGCCTTCTCCACGACGACGTTGGCCTCGGCGAGGCGTTCCTGGGCGTCGCGGGCAATTGGTAGTGCCAACCGCCCGAAGGCGAG
The DNA here is from genome assembly GCA_049966735.1 of Isosphaeraceae bacterium. Classification (GTDB taxonomy): domain Bacteria; phylum Planctomycetota; class Planctomycetia; order Isosphaerales; family Isosphaeraceae; genus Aquisphaera. The sequence continues at coordinate 4,056 of JBMFUH010000378.1, read as the reverse complement.
CGCCGCCAAGATTATCGCAGGCAGCGATGCGAGCACGAAGAAGATGAGTTTCGCGGACGTCAGGAAAGCCAGCGTGGTCGCGCCGGCGAGAATGATTCCCTGGCCCAAGAGCTGCGGAGTCGACCGCGTGAGCGTGTCCTTGTGTAGCGCCAGGTCGGACGAGATCCGGCTGGAGAGCTCCCCGACGCGGCGTCGAGCATGAAACGCCATCGGCGAATAGATGACCCGCGAGAATACGTCGATTTTGAGGTCGGTAGCGCACCGCTCCCCCGCCTCGGTGAGCAAGTAGGTTTGGTAGAAAACGCAAACCGCGTGTACGGCGAGGGCCAACAGAACGAGCGCGACAGTGGCGCCTGGAACCCGAGAAGGCGCTAGGCTCGCCACCACCCCGGAGGGTACGCCATGAGCCCCCAGGGCCTCGTCGATCAGCAGGCCGGTCAACGCCGGCAGGGCCAGTCCCAAGGCACTCGACAACAGGAGACAGGCGAAAGCCGTTGCCAGCTTCAGGCGGTAGGGCCTGAGCCATGCGATCATCCCGACCACATCCCGCAGCCCGTCGCCGGAGGGCGGGGCCGGCACGCCACAAGGAGCTCCGACGGTTCCATTCGGGGGCACAGCGCCCCCCGGCTCGATCGGGGACCTCGTGTTGCGAGAGCCGGCGCCCAACGGCGCGAATCGCCATCGCACCAACGTCAGGACCGCGGAGATCCCGTCCCGCCAGCGGATCTTCTTGCCCTCCTTGACGGAGCGCGGCCGGTAGCTGATCGGAACCTCAAGGATGGGCAGTCCCATGCGGCGGGCCTTCGCGGTGACTTCCGGGCAGAACTCAAATCGCTCGCACGTCAGCTCCATGTTGCGGAGCACAGACGTGAGCACCGCCTTGTAGCATGTCGCCTCGTCGGTAAGGCGTTGCCCGTAGAGCACGCGTACGATCAGGTTCAAGAAAACGACGCCGACCCGGTTTGCCGTCCAGGGCAATCCTCGCGATCTACGTATGTAACGAGACCCGTAGACGACCTGCGCGTTCCCTGAGAATATGGGTTCGATCAGCGCCGGGTAGTCGCGCGGGTCGTACTCAAGATCGCCGTCCTGGATCACGGTCACGTCGGCCCGGCAAGTCGGTAGGCCTGTTCGGATCGCCGCCCCCTTGCCTCGGTTGGTCGGGTGCCGCAAGAGCGTAACGTCCACCCCGAATCGGCTTGTCCAGTCGTGGAGCACCTCGGCCGTACCGTCGGTACTCCCATCGTCGACGACGATAATCTGCTTTGGGTAAGGCGCGGCGCTCACCGCGTCGAGCACCGCGCGGATGGTCGACGCCTCATTGTAGACCGGAATAATCACCGACAAGGAAGGCTCTTGCATAGCTCCCTCGATGCTCGCCACGATTCGATTGGTTCGGGCCTCGAACCATCTGGAATGTCGTGTGTGATCCTCGGCTGACGAGGCCGGTTCGCAATCTGGGATCGGTCTCCATCTCTATCTGTCGCGGCGCGGGCAACACGGCGGCCCGATAGGCCCGGAAGATACGCATCAGCCGATTCGACAATAACCCAACATCAGGCAGATGGAACACACCAGGCTTACCACAGCCAGCGTGCATCCCAGGCGCCCTCGCCGTGTGAGGGCGATTGTCAGAGGCCAAGCCATGTACCAGGGGAAGCGTACCGCTGTGCCCCAAAGCGCCAGGATCAGCGAGAAGATGACCCATGCGTCGAGCCAGCGTCCCGGACGACCAGACCAGGCAATCCAGGCTGTCAGGCCAATGTAAACCTCCAAAATGGGCAGCCGCAGCAGCAGATGGACCGTGAACCGAGAGGCCCATTCGGGAACCCCGGTCGAGGTCAGCTTGGCGACGGGCAGTACGTCCCAAACCTCGCCAGAAGCGCCCCAACCGGCGCGCCGATCGAGGGCCTGGAACGTCTTTTCACCAGACCAGAATGGGGCGTAGGCGAGGGTCAAAGGGGCCAAAGCGACGATGGGGGTGGCCATTGCCCGCACGAGGGCCACGCCAGGGCGAACAGCGCGCACGCGCTCGAGGCATAGCCAGGGAAGTACAGCCGCGGGTAGGAACTTGACGCCGATCGCAATCCCGAGCACCAGGTCTCCGAGAGCCGTCCGATTCCGCGAGTACAGGACCACAGCCCCCAGCATCAGGGCCATCATGACCAGATCGTTGTGCCCGCCCGCCGGCCCCTCGATAAGCAGAAGCGGGTTGAGCGTGAATGCGAGGTATGTCAAGTCGCCCCGGCCGTCCCGGTCTCGGTCGGCCAGCAGGCGCGCCATTGAGGCCGCCGCCACCAGGGCCAGGGCCGCCAGCAACTTCATGGCGACGATCTGCAACCAGAGCCCGGCGCCGGTCAGACTCGCAACGAGGGCGATACTCAGCCATGTCCAGATCGGCCCGTAAACACTGGGCATATCGCACGTGCCCACGAAGCGGGCCGTTTCGTCCCCCAGGTCGCGCAGCTCGGTCAAGGGCACGGTGTAGGGGTTGAGGCGGTGGAGCCAAGGCAGCCGCGCGTGCCCGACGTACGCGTAGACATCGTGGGAGAGAGCCGGCGGGCAGCCAACGGCGACTCCAACGACCGCGGCCCCAACCAGCGGTCGCAGCCAGCGGGCCGTAGGCACACCACCCAGCACGCCCGCCGCCATCGTGAGCAAATACGCGGCCCAAGCCCCGGCCATCAGGCAGCCCATTCCAATCGAGAACGTCACCCGGCCGACCCGAAACCCGATCTCCTGTCCCAGGAGGATCCCTCTGAAGTGGGCGGCGCCCTCCGGATTCCCGCCGAAGTCGGAAGTGAAATCAGCCGGCATCGCGTACAGGAGGGCCGCGAAGGCGGCGACCATCCCCAAGCACAGGACCGCTCCAGGGACGACGAGCCGTCGAGCCGTCGAACCGAGCCAACCGGGGCGGTCGACAGTCGTTATCACAAGCCCCCCTCGTCGATAATCTCGCCGCCGGCTATCGTGCCCAGAGCCTGCCAGACCCTGGAGTTGACCCCCGACTTGACGAACCGAACGGAGCCGTCCGCCGAGAGCAAGTTTACCCCCCAGGATGGCGGCTCGTTGCCGTCACGACGACCGGACTGTCGAAGTCCGTTGCCCCACCCAGTAGGCAGCTTACCGACCCCGGTGGGAGTATGTGCTGGTAGCGCGTGTAGAGTGCGTTGCCGTCGGACCAGCGCTCGCCGGACCATTCGTAGGGGTTGGAGAACCTGGGCGAGGCCGTTGGGCCGGATGCCACGCACGAGGTCAGGGTTATTCCCGCGAGGTAGTAGTCGGAGAGCGGGTCCGGCGCGTTCGGGTCGCCGAGGCATCGTTCACTGAATGCCGCGGTCAGGCTCATTCCATCGCGGATGCTTGCCGTCCGCGTCACGCTCTGGTACCAGAACATCCCATCGTTGCGACCACCCAGGACCGGCGCCAGCAGCGCATCCGGCAGGTTGATTGACTGTGTTCCGGCGCACGCACGATAGCTGTTATGGGCTTGCCCATTACTGTCCGTGATGAGATCGGAATCGGACGGGCAGAGAAACACGGCGATTCGCGTGGTGAGGGCGGTCTGGTTCGACGGACTGAAAATCGGATCATGGAGCCAGGGCACTCCGACGAAGTTGATCGAATTGAAAAGCGCTGACTGCTCCATGTAGCCGAGTAACTGAGACTGGGCCGACCACCTTGGCTGGTAGCCAGCAGGCGAAGTGCCGCCCACGCCGAACGGAAAGGCTTGAAGGGATGACTCGTAGCTGGCCAGTGCCAGACCGATCTGCTTGAAATTGTTCTGACATGTGACTCGCCGCGACGCTTCACGCGCCGACTGCACCGCGGGCAGGAGCAGCGAAACGAGCAGGCCGATGATCGAGATCACAACCAGCAACTCGATCAACGTGAAACCCGACCGACCAAGTCGCTTCAACATCATAGGACCCCGCATAGGCGGAGACTCCGTCACGGATACCTCAACGTGTCCGAAGATCAAAGACGCGACCAACGAGTCACGGCTCAAGTCGTCTCAGGAAATACCAACTTCCCGACCCAAAGCAGACGACGCCG
>JBMFUH010000377.1:0-6583 GCA_049966735.1 Isosphaeraceae bacterium | reverse complement strand
CGGTCCGCACAGCGGGCCCTACGATCTGATCGAGCGCCGTCCCCCTCTCCCCTCGCGGGAGAGGGAGCCAGAAGATGTGGCGCTGTAGCCAGTTACCGTTGTCGCCTACTTCTTGTCGAGCTTGGCGATCACTGCTTTCGGGTCTTTTTTCACGTCTTTCACGCAACCCTCGCAGCAGAGGTAAAAGGTGCGGCCGTCGGCGGTGATCTTGTACGGCTTGCCCATGCTGCCCAGGTGCTCGCCGCTCGCGGGGCAGACGGCTTGTTTGATTGCGGCATCCTGTTCGGCCGCGGGCAGCTTGTGGATATTGGCGATTTCTTCCTCGGAGAGAACGACAGGTTCGGCGTTCTCCTTCGTGTCACCCGTCTTGGGAGGCTCCAGCGGGGGCGCCTCGTTCTTCTTGGATTCCGCGGGAGTGGGCGCCGGCGCGGCGGCGGGTGCTTTCGGCGGCGCGGGCTGGGAAGATGCACCGGGCGTGGTGCCTGTGACTGGCGGCGCGGGTTGATCTTCACCACCGCAACCCGCAAGACCCAACAGGATCGCCAGGGCCCACAGATGACGACACTTATCCATCGAGATTCCTCTTGAACAAAGTCGATCGCGTTTTCCGCCATTCGCCACGGCGGTCTGAAGAGCTTGATTCTATCCCTGCGCCGCGGGGTTCGCCAAGGCGCGGCGCGAGCGCGGGCAGCCCCGCGCGCCTGATGGCCCGATTCAGGACAGGAGCGGCTTTTCGACCGACTCTTCGGGAATTCCCTTGTAGAGACGCCGGTTGTCCAGCCCGTAGACGCGGTCGGTGAAATCGTCGGCGGTGTCCGAGCGCATGCGTTGCCGCGCGACGATGTTCATCTTGGCGTCCAGATCGTCGATGAAGCTGACGAGAATCGCTTCCAGGGTCAGGGGCAGAACCGGCGCGCCGAATTCGTGCCTGCCGTGATGGGCGAGGATGGCATGCTCCAGGAGCAAGAGCGTCTCGTCCGGGAAGCCGTCGATCGTCCTGGCCGTGTCCCGAACCAGGTCGCGGCCCATCAGAATGTGACCGATCAACCGTCCTTCCTTGGTATAGCGCGCCTCGACCGGATGATACTGAAGCTCGCGCAGCTTGCCGATGTCGTGGAGGATGATCGCGGCCATCACGACCGACTTGTTGAGCGGGGGATCAAGCTCCTCGTAATAGGAGGAATAATGCTTGACCATGAACTCCGCAACCTTTGTCATGCTCCAGACGTGCTCAAGCAATCCTCCCGTGTAGCAGTGGTGCATGTTCTGGGCCGCCTGCATCTTGCCGAGCAATTCACCATGTTCGGCTAAGATTCTCTTGACCAGCTCTTTCACGTGCGGCTCGTCGATGTTCTTCTCGACGCGCAGGAGAATCGAGCCCATCAGTTGCTCAGGGGAATACTTGCTGCTTTCGACCAGATCGTAAAAGTCGAACCCATCGGCCGCGTCTTCCTCGGTGGCCGGACGGATTCCCAGAAGCTCGATCTGCATGCCGTAGCGCAGGTCGTGCTTGCCGCGGACCTCGAGCCGGTAGGCGGACCCTTCGATCCAGCTTTCGGCGTTCGTAAAGAATCGATGGTCGTGCCAGAGCATCGACTCGTACTGCACGCGCTTGTCGCGGAACATGCACCGGAGAAACGGCTGGTTGCGAGCGGTCATCCCCCGTGTCTTCTTGACCAGTGCCGCGTAGCAGACGGCTTCCTGGCCGTCCACGAGATCCGAGAGCCTGATCACAACCGTCGCCGGTGCCATCGCCGCCATCGATTTCACTCCTTCCCACTCCAGGAGCACCCCATCGCACGCTTGGCGCATGTCTACTGTCAGTTTACCTCATGGTTTTGCATTTCCATCCTCAATTCCCGTGGGCTCCAGGAGGAAAGCCGGCAGGCCTGGTGACGTGATCCTGGGCAGATCAGTCCCAGAACCATTCGTTCACGTAATCGAAGTCAAAGAGGTTCCAGCGCGAGCTGACCACCCAGGCTGTCCACACCAGCAGCGGGAGCAGCACGTGCGCGATGGCTCTTCTCCAGCATTTCCCCTCGCGGCGGAGGATGCGGATGGCACAGGCCGGCGCCAGAACGATGCCGCCAAGCAATGCGGCGGGCGATCCCAGCAGGAGCAAGAAGGTCATGTCGTGTGGAATCAGAACGACCGGGTTGATGTACTTCGGGTCGTCCAGATTGAGCCGCGGCCGATGCCCCAGGAATCCCCAGGCCGTGAACCAGGTGGCAGAGAGAGAGCCGATCAAACAGACGGGATAAAGCGAGGCCACCCAGGCCATTGCGCAGAGCCTGCGCCCCGGCCTGGCCCGGATGACCGGCAAGACCAGAATGGAAACAACCAGGAGCACCGCGATCGATCCGGTCACCCCGAATACGGCAAAGAGCCCGGCGCAGACTCCGACGGCCAGCATGATCTGCCAGATTCGATAGGAGAACCTCATCGTCGGTTTCTCACATGGTGTTCTCAGATCAGACCACGGGCAGATCCTTGAGCGCCTCCTCGATCTCGTGATCGGGATGATCGTAGTCGATGAGCTGACCTTCGAGGTATTTCTGGTAGGCCGCGAGATCGAGCAGGCCGTGGCCGCTGAAGTTGAAGACGATGCACTTTTCCGCCGATTCGCCGCGCGCCAGTTGGGCCACCGCGGAGATCGCGTGCGCCGTCTCGGGGGCGGGGATGATCCCTTCGGAGCGCGCGAAGAGCACCGCGCTCTCGAACACGCGCGTCTGCGGCTCGGACCGCGACTCGATCAGGCCCTTGTCGATGAGCGCGCTCACCAGCGGCGAGCAGCCGTGATAACGTAGCCCCCCCGCGTGAATTCCCGGCGGGATGAACCGATGCCCCAGCGTGTGCATCTTGATCAGGGGCGTCAGCGAGCTGGTGTCGCCGAAGTCGTAGGCGTACCGCCCCTTGGTCATCGTGGGACAGGCGGTCGGCTCGACACCGATCAACCGCAGCTCGTTGTTCTTGAGCTTCTCGGGCACGAAAGGAAAGACAAGGCCGCCGAAGTTGCTGCCCCCCCCCACGCAGCCGACGAGGTAATCGGGCTGATCTTCGGCCAGCGCAAGCTGCTCTTTTGTCTCCTGACCGATCACCGTCTGGTGCAGCAGGACGTGATTGAGAACGCTCCCCAGCGCGTAATTCGCTTCGGTGCTGCCCGCCGCTTCCTCCACGGCCTCGGAGATGGCCATGCCCAGCGAGCCCGGACAGTCGGGGGCCTCTTGGAGAATCATCCGGCCCGCCTCGGTCTGGGTCGACGGCGAGGGAAAGACCTCGCCGCCCCAGATCCGGATCAACGTCCGGCGCAGGGGCTTCTGATTATAGCTCACGCGGACCATGTAAACTCTGCACTGGAGATCAAAAATGCTGCACGCGAAGCTGAGCGCCGTGCCCCATTGCCCCGCGCCCGTCTCGGTGACCAGCCGCGTGAGGCCCTCCTGCTTGTTGTAGTAGGCCTGCGCCAGCGCCGTGTTGATCTTGTGGCTGCCCACCGGCGATGTGCTCTCGTCCTTGAAGTAGATCCGGCAGCGCGTGCCCAAAGCCTGCTCGAACCGCCGGGCCCGGCGCAGCGGCGTGGGCCGCCAGAGCCGGTAGACGTCGCGGACCGGATCGGGAATTGTAATCCAACGTTCTGTGCTCATCTCTTGACGAACGAGCGCGAGCGGGAAGATCGGAGTAAGGTCTTGCTCCACCAGCGGCTGCTTCGTCGCGGGATGAATGGGGGGAGGCAAGGGAAAAGGCAGGTCAGCCGTCACGTTGTACCAGGACGTCGGAATCGCTTCCTCGGGAAGCGCGAACGTGACGGTCTTGTCGATTATTCGACTCATCAGAGCACTCTCTTGGTTTTAGAAGCCTCATGTGGATATACTTCGTGTGACACGCAGTTTGTGATTTTCCCAGAAATCAAGGCACCAAACTGATGGCCTAATAAACGTCGGAAATTGGCCATCAAAGAGACTTGTGCCGATCGGGAAAACGAGTCCGAAAGGTTGAGTACACTCCGCGCCTCTCTGATGTTAGACTTTCGTCGGCATCCTTAATTTCGTACATCTCATTCCGGGGAAAAAACGCGATGCCACGCATTTCTGCACGCACGCGACCATGTGCGGGTGTGAAGGTTCGGGTTCGCCGGGCCCCGGAGGTGGAGTCGTTGGAGGAGCGGCTCCAACTCAGCACGGTGACACCCACGTCGGTCACGCTTGGGTCGGGATCAGCCCTCGCTCTGACCAAAACGCAAACAATCCCGCTAACGATTACTTTGCCGCAGGCTTCGGCGACCAACAAGGTGGATATTGCCCTCTTGCTCGACGGCACGGGGAGTATCAAGTTCACCACGACGGTCGAAAGCCTGTTCACAAACCTGATCACGTCGCTTCAAACGGCGTTGCCGCAAGTTGACTTCGGGTTTGGCGTGGCCCAGTTCCAAGACTATGGCGGGCCGTTCACTGGGGTCTCGGGAGATCTTTCCGGCGCCAGGCCGTATTCCCTGGACCAGCCGATCGTGACGGCGGCGACCGCCGCCGCCAGCGGAACGAGCCTCAGTTCCCTGATCACGGCTGCAATCAATGCGCGCGGGCCCGGTTTCGGTGGCGACATACCGGAGCCGGACTTCGAGGCGCTTTATCAGATTGCCACAGGCGCGGGGTTCGACGGCAACGGCAACGGGTCGATGCTCGACAGCGGGCCGGCCGGCAGCCTGAGCACGACGGATGTCAACCCGGGCCCCAGCGGAGATGTGCCGCCCTTCTCCTCGAACGTCGGTTTGACGTCCGGTTCCCTGGGCGGAATCGGCTGGCGGCCGGGCGCGGAACACATCGTCATCCTGGCCACGGACACCGCGCCGGTGGCTTCGTTCGCCGGCACCACGATCCCGGCCACGATCACGGGGCTCGGCGGCGTGACCGTTCCTGCCACTGCTGTGGAGTCGCCCGCGGGACGCGTCGGCTTCGACAGCACGGTCGTCGACGGGACTGGCAACGGACCGCAGCCGGCCGTCGCCCCCCTGGGCGGCGCGACCGTGCAGGAGACCGTGACAGCACTGAACAGCCTGGGCATCAAGGTCATCGGCCTGGGCCCGAACTCGGCCCCGACGAACAATACAACCCCCACCCTCGATCCCAGCACCTTCTTCTCGGCACTGGGCCGTCTCACCGGCACGCTCAACCCCGCGGCCGGAGAGCCGATCGTCGTCAGTACCTCGGTTTCGGACAGCCAGTTCGCCAGTGCGGTCGCCAGTTCGATTCATTATGGTGGAACCCCGCCGGTAAGCGTCAGCTTGAGTCCGGGGACTCTCCCGGCCGGCTTGACGTTCACTCCGGCTCCCGGCATGGCTGCCAACCTCCAGCCCGGCGCATCGGCGACATTCAATGTGACCCTGGGTGTGAGCTCCCTTCCCTACAACGCCGCATTCAACGTGGACTTCGTCGATGCGGCGACTGGCACGGTCCTGGGGACGATCCCGTTCCAGGTCAATCTACCCGGCGTGCCAGTGACAGGTAGCCCCGCCTCGATGCTTGACCCGCCGACGATTGTCTCCGGCCTTCGGGTCGGTCGGCCCATGCAACCTGCCACAATCGTCATCACCTACAGCGCCGAGATGAACCCGGGTTCCGTTCAGGACGTGAACAGCTACATCCTGAAGGGGCCAGGCGGCAGGACCGTGGCGATCGCCTCGGCAACCTACAACCCCGCCACGAATGCGGTCACGCTCAGGACCAGGAGGCGCCTGAGCTTCCAAACCTACTACAGGCTCGAGATCCTGGGGCAGGGCCCGTTGGCCGTGAGGAATAGCCAGGGCGTAGCGCTGGACGGCATGCGAACCGGCACGGCGGGGGACAACTACTACGGTGTGCTGCGCTCCTTCCGTCTCACGCCGGTTTCCATGACCTCAGCCAGGGTTGTCCGCAAGTCGGCCCTGAATCTGCTGGCTAGGAGCAGGCCCCATCACCGATAAACCGAGAAAGGACTCAAAGCGCGTCCCGAAGGCAGTGATGTTCCGCCGGGAAAGAACTCGATGACGACTCACGCGACTCCCTCCGCGTCGATCTTTACGCGCGCCGGGGTCGATGTCCGCCGACCCTCCAGCAAGGCCGCCGCACGGACCTGCTGCTGGATCTTCGTCCTACGCAACCTGCTCTCGAGGCCCACGCGAACGGCCCTGGCGCTCGTCGGCCTGTCGATCCCGGTCCTCGGCGTCCTGGGACTCTTCAGCCTCTCGGCAGGCATTCGCAACTTGCTTGACAACACGTTGGCACAGATCCAGGGCATCATCGTCCTCCGCGAAAACGCGCCGAGCGACCTGTTCAGCGACCTGCCCGCGACGATGGCCGAACCTTTGCGCAAGATCCCGGGCGTGCGCGTCGTCGCCTCTCAGGTCTGGAAGATCGCCCCTGCGATCGAGGACCAAAGCCTGTTCGCCCACTCGACCACCGACTTTCTGACCCAACCCGCCAAGGCCCCTCTCAAGGGCCTCTTGAACCTGGTTCAGATCGAAGGACAGGACGTCGCCGAGCACGCCCAGCTCCGCGGCGAGGTTTATCGCAAGCGGCTGTTGCCGGCGGAGCAAGGCGGCGGTCGGTTT
>JBMFUH010000376.1:0-6593 GCA_049966735.1 Isosphaeraceae bacterium | reverse complement strand
CAGCGGACCCTACGATATTCAATGAGTGCGCAAGCCGACTGCAAACCGCTCTAGCTCGTTCTGGCGTAAAGCCTCGCGCGGCTCAGACTCGGAACATGGATTTTTGTACACAATATGGGGCGGGGGGGGGGCGCGGAGATCGCCTTGCTCGTCAATCGACGGGCGATCATTCAGGCTTGGGGTGCGGTTTGTCGAATCGCTTCACCAGGGTGACCTCGTTGCCCCGGTCGTTGTACCGGAACTCGTCGACGAGACCTTTTGCAAGCATGATGCCGAAGCCGCCTTCGCGAATGCCCAGTTCGTTGCGCAGTTCGATATGGCCGATCGGATCTTCATCGGACGCGGCGTGCGGCAAGTTCTTGGGATTGAACCCGGGCCCCTGGTCCTGAATGATCAGGGTGATGGAGTCAGGATTGATGCGATAGGTGATGCGGAGGACCAGCTCGGGGTTCTTGCGGTGTCCCCACTCGATGGCGTTCCCGCCCATTTCCATGACCGACTGCTTCAAGTCCTTGATTTGGCGGTCCGTGAGCATCGTGTGCGCAAACATGTCGGCCAGCATGTCGTTGGCTTGTTGCAGGTAGGTCAATTCGCTGCGAATGTCGAAATTGATCTCACCATGAGTCCCCTTCCTGAGATGCTCCTCGTGCCAGTTCAGGGCCTGCTCCATGGCCGCGTAGAGTTTCTCGGCCGTGAAGGGCTTTTCCAGGTAACCGTTCGCCCCAACTCTCACGCCCGTGGCTCGATGGTGCGCGTCCTGAAGCGCGGTCACCATGACGATGGGGATGAGGTTGGTCTCCCGATTCCGCTTGAGCTGGTCACAAACGGCGAAACCATCGATATCGGGCAGCATGAGATCGAGTAGAACCAGATCGGGCTTCTTCTCTGTCACGGCAGGCCAAACCTGCTCACCCGAATAGAGCTGGATCGGTTCAAAGTCCCGAGCCCGAACAAGGCTGGCCAAGATGTCGTTGGTGTCGCGCTCATCGTCAACAATCAGAACGGTGCGCGGCATGGGCAAAACTCGAAGAAACGAACGAACTCCGACCCTGTCTTGTCCCTCCCGACGACGGCAGACATGGCCCCCTTTATTTTCACGCGCCGAAGCAAACGTGGCAAGAGTTTGAAACCCAAGTGTTCGCCAGTTGGTCAAGGAGGAAGCGTTTCCGCGGCGGAGGTTGCGAGTCGTCCGGCCCGGGTCGGTTCGGGAACGAAGTCGAGCGACGATCCATAATTCTTTTCATGATAGGAACTTGCGGTAGATCGTCCCGAGGCTTCGCGCTCTTGTGAATCGTTTTCGCCGGAGATTTGCCCCGGGACGCTATCATGGTGCGAGATTCCACCGCGCGGTCACGAACACAACACGAAGCGGAGGGCTTGATCTCTCGATTCCCACTCCTCAGTCCTCTTGCGAGCGTACCGGCTCACTCGCAAAAATGGCATGAAAGCAGGCACGTCGCCCCGAGGCGCCCTTGGCGCTTCCGGTCATTACGCCCTGCATCCAGGATGCCTTCCCCAGAATCCCTCTGACTGGATCGTCCAGGCATGAATCTCACGATCAAGATCATCAATGCATTTGGCTACGTCGTCTACGTCGCGCTGGGCGTTCTTGCCGTCTGGGGAGTCTACAACGCGATTTTGCTGTATCGATCGCTGTCCAAGAAGAGTCTCAAGGATCCCTCTCAGCTCATCGACCAGGTCCGGGAACTTTGCCAGGTCAGGAAGTTCGATGCCGCGCTGAGCGTTTGCCAGAGCCCCAACTACTGGCACAAGGCGCTCGCGCAGATGATCGCGGTGGCCCTGCAGAACCGCGATAAGGGGCTGGTGAAGATCAAGCAATCGCTGGTCACCGAGTTCCACACCGAGGTGATCGCCGGCATGGAGAACCGCCTGGCCACGGTTTCAACGATTGTCCGGATGGGCCCGCTGCTCGGGCTTCTGGGCACCGTGGCGAGCATGATCGGCGCCTTCAGCGAGATCGGCAGCTCGGAAAAAGTCAATCCTCAGGCTCTGGCTTCGCAGATCAGCCTCGCGCTCTGGGCGACCGGCTCGGGATTGCTGATCGCCAATCCGATGATGCTCATCGGCAACGACGTCCACGCGCGGCTGCGGCGACTCCGAGATCGGACCGAACGCCAGCTTCAGGAGGTCCTCGAAGTGCTCGAGCCGCTGGAAAGCCAGCAGCAGCCTGCCCAGGTTCCACGAAGCTCCCGGGCCGAGGCGGGTTCTCCCCGCGCGGCTGCACCGCGATGACGACCCCATAAAGCGCCGGAATGGCTCTACTATCCAGGCATCCACGCGTGAACTGATCTCTTCTTGTCGCGAGGCGCGCTCAACGACATGCTGCTCCGCCGTGAAGCATCGGACGAACGTGACGAGCATATCGACATGACCCCCATGGTCGACGTGGTTTTCCAGCTCATGACCTTCATGCTCTTTTCCATGCAGATGACCGGGGGCGAGAAGGTGGATGTTCCTCCCGCTCGGCATGGTGTGGGCGTCGAGGAGTCGCAGGCGACCTTTTTGACCATCCTCAAGCCGAACGTCCCCGGCGCGGAACCGCGCTTGCTCTTGGGCCACGGTGAAGGGGCGGTCATTAGCCTGGAGCAGGCACGCAAGGCCGTGGCGGATGGCGTCAATGCCGGCCGGCGCAAGGTGATTCTGCAAGCAGACGGCGGCGTACCGCATGGGGAAGTCGTCAAGGTCGCCACGGCCGTGACCGAAGTCGAGGGTGTGACTGTACATGTGGGAGTTCAGGAACCGCAGGGGCACAGGTAAGCGAATCCGCAAGGTCACCGTGTGATCCGGGGTTCGCTCGGCCTGATCAAGCATTCGTGACCACAGCGCGGCCGAGCCGCAACCCAAAGACGGTGCAGGGCCACGGCTTGAACACGGATAAGATGCGTGGTCGCCATCCTGGCTCCGCACGCTGGATCACCCGGGGCTGCAACCCCAGAGCTTGCCACGGAAGCGCTGGCGAAATCGCGTCCGGCGTACAAGTTTCTCGAAGTTCGTAGTACAGGGGCGGAAGTGGTGGCCAACTGGGACGTCTTTCATGCCGATCGCCTGGAGCTCGAGCGCGGGCTGAGTGCCGAAGACATCCGCGCGGCCTTGGCCCGAAGCGCCTTGCAAGACGACGACCTGGTCCGCCCGGCCGGCTCGTCGGTTCCCTGGGCCCGGATCGCCGACATTCCGGAACTGATGGCTCCCTCGTCGGATCAGCCCGCCCAGCCTGAGCCATCCTCCTCTCGGCCAGCCGACCTTGATTCTCCCCCGGGCCACGGTTTGCCCGACTTCGAGGAAGTCCAGCCCAGCCTGGACGAGGTTGTTCCCCCTCCGAGGATTCACGAGCTGACGCTTCTCCCCGAATCCTCGCCCTCCGACGTGGCATTCCCCGTGATCGAGGCCGAGATCAAAGCTTCAGAGCCCGCCCCCACGGCACAGGTGATTCCTCCCGCGCCCGGTTGGACCTGGAACGATGACGACGAGGACGAGGATGATGAGGACGAGCTGGAAGACGACGATGATCGCCACGTTGTTCTCGAAGACCAGGGCGATATGGAGATCCTCGCGAACGAGGACGAGCTCGCGCCGGCAGACGAGGACGAACCGCGAGGTCCGGCGCACTCTCACGACCACGCGAGAGCCGGAGCGCCTCAGCCTGGCCAGCCGCATGCCTCTGCCGTCGCGCGCGAACGCTTTGAGCCGGGCGAGCACGACCTCGACTTCGACGACCGTTTCGAAAGCCGTTCCAGCCATCTAGCTTTACCGGTCGTCCGGTCGCGCGACCGGGACGATAAAATGGTCGCGGACGGCGATGGCGGCGACGACGAGGCGGCCTTCTCGCTCTCCCGATCGGCGACCGAGAAGATCGAGGAGCTCGACCTGGCACCCATGGTCGACGTGGCGTTCAACCTCGTCCTCTTCTTCATGGTCACCGCGACCACCGTGCTGTACAAGACGCTGGAGATACCCAAGCCCTCCGGCGAGGCGCAGCCCAGCGCGGTCGCCCAGGGCCGATCGAGATCGCTCGACGATCTGAAGGACGACTTCATCCTCGTCGAGATTGATGAATCAGGTAACATGAAGCTCGATCGCGAACCCATCGCCCCCGTCATGGAGACGCTCGTCGAGCAGCTTCGCAGGGCCCGCGAGAAAACCGGCCGCAAGACCATGCTCCTCTCCGCCGACTACGCCACGCTCCACCGCAACGCCGTCCTGGCTTACGACGCCGCGAACGAAATTGGAATGGGCATCGCCATTGCCAAGCCCCAAGCTCCGCAGGGCCCGGCGCCCACGCTGCGGGGCTCATCGGCGGCCGCGCCCAGACCAACCCCGCCCGCCGCGGGGGGATGATGTTCTGACTGGCTCCTTGAGCCCCTTTCTTGGTCGATTTAGAATCAGATCGATGCAGCGACTGCATGATGCTCTCCGCGCGGCGAGCACCCTCCTTCCCCCAGGCCCGGCAGCCTGCCTCCGTATTTCAAGGAGTCGACCATGATCGAGCTGGGTATGCACACCGACAACTGGCGCCCCTTGAGCGGCAGCTTCCACACCGCCATCGAATCGGCGCTCAAGCATGGGCTCTACCACATCGAATTCGGTGTCATCAACGGACAGTACTTCGTTCAAGGTCTGGGCTATGAGCCATCGATCTCGCTCCAATCCAACCCGCGAGCCCTGAGGCGGATCCTCGAGAAGCATGGCCTCGCGGTCTCACAGATCGACGCCGCGTTTCCCTTCATGTGCCCGGAGGGTTCCAGTCTCGGCGTCCCTTACATCCAGCAAGCCATCCGGTTCGCCGCCGAGATCGGCTGCCCCTATGTCGACACGACCGACGGCGCCTTCAAGACGCCTGGTATGACGGATGACGAGGTCTTCCGCATCACCTGCGACAACTATCGCCAGTGCCTCCCCTGGGCCGAGGATTACGGCGTGGGCATCAACATCGAAACCCACGGTCCCTACACCACCAATGGAGATTTCCTCGAACGGCTCTTTCGCGCGTTCGATTCTCCCTGCCTCCGGTTCAACTTCGACACCGGCAACACGTTCATCTCGGGCAACGACCCGCTCGAGTACCTCACGCGGTTCCGTCCCTATCTCGCTCATTGCCACATCAAGGACGTCGCGCCCGAGCTGGCGGCCTCGGTCCGTGGCGAGGAGACCGGAATCGGCTGCAGCGAGGTTCCCCTGGGGGGCGGAAGCAATGCCGAGAATATCCAGAAATGCGTCCAGTACCTCAAGGCCACGGGCTGGAGCGGCGTGCTGTCGATTGAGTGTTCCGGCTCTGATCCCAATATCCGCCAGAGCGTGGCGTTTCTCCGCGAGCTGCTTGCTTGATTTCGGCAGGCGCCGATCCTCAACCTGATGGCTTCCCGGGAACCGCTCTCGCTTCCCTTGAAAGGAGTGCCTCGATGCCGACCTTCCTCCCGGCGCTCTTGGTCGCCGCTTTCCTTGCGTCCGCTCCGCAAGGGACAGACCGAGCGCCTCCCGTCCGCGTCCTTGTTGTCACCGGAGTCGACCATCCCGCCCACAACTGGAAACTCACCGCGCCCGCTCTCAAGCGGATTCTCCAGGAAGACGGCCGCGCGACGGTCACGATCGCCCCAGACCCCGACGTCCTTGCTACCAATGACGTGTTCAAATATGACGTGGTGCTTCTTCATTTCCGCAACGAGAAACCGCTGCCGCACGAGAACCAGGCACGGGCCAACCTCCAGCGACTGGTCAAGGAGGGCCACGGCCTGGTCTTGATCCACTTCGCCTGCGGAGCGTTCGGCGACTGGCCCGGCTTCGGCGATCTGGCCGGCATGGTCTGGGATGGCAAGAACAGCCACGACCCCCGTGGCCCGTATGGCGTCCACATCGTCAATTCCCACCATCCCATCACCGCCGGCCTGACTGATTTCCAGGCCGACGACGAGCTCTACATCTGTCTGAGTCAGCGGCGGCCCGTCGAGGTTCTCGCCCAGGCCCGGTCCAAGGTCACCGGTCGCGACTACCCCATGGCCTTCGCCTTCGAGGTGGGCAAGGGCCGCGTTTTCCACACGCCGCTGGGTCACGACGTCAAGGCGCTCGAGATGCCCGGCGTGGCGGCCCTGTTGCGCCGGGGCTGCCAGTGGGCGGCGGGCCGCGTTCCGGCAGCCACCCAGGCCAGGAAGTTGCCCAGCCCGGGTAGGAGCGACCGCTCCCGTTACCAGCGCGTTCTCCGCATCGGGGATCAGGTGGTGCTCATCGATTCCTTCGATCCCGCCCAGATCAAACCTTACGTCCGCGCGCTGGCGCCCTTGGGCGGAACGAACATCCTGCGCGATTCGCCGTTCGACCACAAACATCATCATGCGCTGATGTTTGCTTTCAAGGTCAACGGCGTCAATTTCTGGGAAGAGACTCCCGACTGCGGTGTTGAAAAGTTCGTGGAGGGATCGTTCAAGCTCGCTTTGAAGTCGGCCCCGGGTGTACCGCGGCAAATCGGCCTGAGCCATCGCTTCCACTGGGTGGCGGGGCCGGACGCCCGGCTTGCCGACACGAGCGGGGCGGCTCTGCTCATCGAGGACCGGACATTGACCGTGTGCGCCGACAAGTCGAGC
>JBMFUH010000375.1:0-6594 GCA_049966735.1 Isosphaeraceae bacterium | reverse complement strand
CCACGTACTGGTTCAGGTTTTGAAGCACGAGCGCCAGCTTGTCCTTCTCGCCGAGCCTCTCGAAGGCCAGTCCGATCAGGGCCTTCGCATACGCCGAGAGCTGAGTCCGGTCGCGGTCGAGGAAGCCGAGCATCGCATCGTTCTTGATGCCGCCGTCGACCAGGACGTTGAAGACGAGGGCGTCGAGGTCATCGGCCGTCTTCTTGTACGGCTTCACGTCGCTGATGCCTTTCTGGAGGAGCTGAACCTGCTTGCCCTGGTAGGCAGCGAGCCACGCGGTGCCGCGCTCGAGCACCTGTTGTGGCAGAGCGAGGTCGTTCTGCCGGCCGATTTGCAGGCCGTGGACGACCAGGGCCGTGGTGTGCGGCGACGCGTGCTCGCCGTATCCTGAGAACCAGCCCCAGCCGCCGTCGGCAAGTTGCATGTCGGCCAGACGCTCGATGCCGCTTTTGGCCATCTTCACGACCTCGGCCATGTCGAAGACCGGGTTATGCTCGTAGCCCTTCCAGCGCTTCGCGCGCTCCTTCGCGTCTCCCAGCTCCTGGGCATTGAGGTTGGTCCGCTTGTCGCGGATGGCCGCCAGGTCGACGCCCAGGTTGATCAGCACCTTCTGGGTGATGACCGTGGGCAGGAACCGATTCAGGGTTTGCTCGGTGCAGCCGTAGGGATAGTCGGCGAGATAGGGAAGGGCGTCGACGAGTGCGCCGGCGAGCGTCGGCGAATAGCGGACCTCGAGCCGCGATTGCTCGGGCCGGCGCTCGGCGGGAACACGGAGGACAACCTGGGCTTTCTGCTGGTCCGGGCGGATCGTGCCGGCGATGGCTTCCATCTTGAGCATGCCGTGAACGTAGGCCGGGAAGGTCATCTGCGCCGCGTCGGATTCCTCGTCGGTGAGCGCCTTCATCCGGACGATCGCCCGCCCCTCGTGGGCGACCTTGACCCGCCAGTCGAATCGGTGCTCGCTGCCGGCGGCGATCTCGATCGTCTGCCCCGGCGAGTCGAGCAGCTCGAGAACGCTGCCTTCGAATTCGAGCACAGCCTGAACCGACTTCTTGGTTTTCAGCTTGTTGTGCACGTTTGCCGAGAGGACCACCTCATCCTTCTGAACGAAGAACCGAGGTGCCTGGAGCCGGACCAGCAGGTCCTTGGTGGTGATAACCTCGGCATCTCCCTGGCCGACGCGCGTGCCCGGACCCAAGGTCCAGGTCTTGATCTTCCAGGTGGTCAGGCTCTCCGGCAGCGGGAACTCGACCTCGGCCGTGCCGTCCTTGTCGGCAGTCAAGGCAGCGGCCCAGAATGCCGTGTCGGCGAAGTTGGTGCGGACAACAGGCTGGACGGTAGCCGTCGCACCTTCTGGCTCGCCGAACACATCGGCCGAGACAACCACCCCGGCCCGGACCTCCGCACCGGCTGGAGCTTTCATCTTTGCCATCATGGGGCCGGCTCGCATCGCGGCAGGTGTCATGGGCGCTGCGGCGAGCGCGACGGGCCCCCCGCCACCCATGCCGGCCATTCCCATACGTCCCATCCTGACGCTGACCGCTCCAAACTCCATCTCTTCCACTTCCATTGCGGCTTCGCCAAAAAGACCCAGATTCTCCATGGCCCTCTCATTCGGTCGGACGAGGTTATGGAACCAGCGATCGAGGCTCGACTCGGTCCGCGGATAATGGCTCCGCTTCCACTTCCAGAAGAACTCCTTGATCTCGGGCACGTTGGAACCGCCTGAGATATACTCGACGGCCTTGTCGTAAACGGTCAGCACGGTCGAACCGGAGAACGGCTTGCCATCGGGGCCGGTGAGCTTGAGCTTGACCTTGACCTTCGCCTTCTGGCCGGGCTTGTAGGTGGCTTGAGACGGCTTGACCGAGACGTCGACGACCCGCGACGCGGGGGGCACGGCGATCTCGCGGGCCTCGGTGTGAACCTTGCCGCTGGAAACCGTGAGCGCCTCGACGAACAGGTTGGGCATGTCGCGCGCGACGATGCCAATCTCCTCGACCGTGCTCTTGCCGCGGAGATGAACGACCTTGGGCGGAAGATAGACGCCATTGGTTGGCCGAACGAAGAGGAGGACCGTCGAGTCGACCTGGTTCGTGTTGATCAAGAGCCGGAGTGTGTCGCCAGGCTGATAGTCCTTGCGGTCGGCGATGATCTCGATGTCGTTGTAGCGGAATGACGCCCCGTCGAATCCCTCGCCGGTGATCGTGAACAGGTAGCCGCCTTCGATTGAATGCCCGTGACCGTCGTTGATGACTGCCGACAACCGATACTGCCCCGGCGCCGCGGCCTTCAACGTCCGCGTGGCCTGACCTTCCGCGTTCAAGGCGAGGTCCCAGCGCTCCACGGGCGTCTCGATAGGCTTGCCGGCCGCGTCGTAGCTGATAGCCAGCAGCTTGAGCGTCCCTTTGCCGGTGACCGGCTTGTGGTCCAACGTCTGGGCGCGTATGCCCGCCTCGATCGTCTCGCCGGTGCGGTAGTGGCCGCGGTCAAGCCAGGTGTAAACAGTGAACGGCTTGCGAGCCACGAGCACGGTCCCCGTGCCGACGATCGTCCGCCGGGACCGGTCGGTGACCTCGGCCGTGATCTCGTAGCGATGATCGTGGTCAGGATGTGCCAGCTTGGCCAGCGCGGTGTCGATCTCGACAGCGACCGTGCCATCGGGACGGATCGGCACCTCGGCCTCGGCGACAATCTCGGCCGGTCCATTGAAACCATGCCACCACCAGGCCAGCGGGCGGATGACGCCCCAGCGCGACCAGCCGGGGTACCACGCGGAGTCGGGGGCGAACCACCAGTAGCCCGGCCCGAAGAGCCAGTCCCAGCGGGCAATAGGATACCACCGCTCGTCGGCAGTGGTCCGGGTGATCTTGTACTTGACCTTCGCATCAGCGACCGGAGCGCCGAAGAAGTACTTCGCCTTGATCGTCGCCGTGATCTTCTCGCCGAGCATCACGGGCTTGTCCGGCGCGTCAATCTTCACCTCGAATTCAGGCTTCTTGTATTCCTCGACCCGGAACGAGCCGCCGCCGCGACTCGGGATGAAAACCTGGTAAACGCCCAGCGCCGCATCCGAAGGCAACTCGATCGAACCATCGAAGCCGCCGAAAGCGTCGCATTGGAACGCTTTCTCGAACAGCTTCTCCCCTTTAGGGTTCTGAACCTGCACAGTGAAAATCCCGTGAGCAAAGTCGGACGCGTCGGGCTGATCGTAGCGGGCGCGAGCCAGCCAGAACTTGAACCGCACAGGCTGGCCGGGACGATAAACGGGACGATCCGTGATCAGATAAACCTTGACCTCGTTGTACGTGGAGTCACCGAACCCAGCGCCCCAGATGGGAGCAAAGCCGAGATGGGCCAGGCGGCCTCGTGGAGTTCGGGCGGTGATGAGCCACTGGAAAGCGTCCAGCCTACCGGTGTTCGAGTCGACGGAAACCGCGGCCTGCCCCTCGTCGTCGGTCTTGAACGCGAGTATCTTGGTTTCCAGCCGGAACTGATTCTTGCCCGGAACCTGGACCATCCGCCAGCCGAAGAGATCGAGATCCGCGCCGGGGACAGGCTTGCCGGTCCGGCTGTCGGCGACAAAGTAATAGGCCCGCTGCTCCATCGTCTTCTTGACGATGACCGTGTCGTCGAGCCAGAGCACGATCTGGCTCGTGTTGCCTCCCTCCATCTTTGCCGACAGCAGGTAGGCCCCGGCTTTCTGCAACGGCGTGTTCACCGTCGTCCGCCGATCGAGATGACCCGGGCGCGGGTCGAGATCAAGGTCCCACTGGGCGACCTGCCGTCCGACGTACTGCTGCTGGTCCAGCGTCACGAGGCGATAGCCAATGTCGCTCAGGTCTGTCTTCTGCCAGTCGACCTGGGCCGGACCGGACGAGATGTACTTCTTGACGTCGTCCAGCATCTTGGAGAAGAGGATCTCCCTGGCCTGGAACTGGACGCGGTGGCCGTTGCGATAGCGGAAGTCCACGGTCGCGCCGCAGCCGGCCGGCTGGGTCATGATCGGCTCGAACTGGCCCCAGGCACCGAGGATCTGGTCCAGTTGCTGGGCCTTGGCCCCGGACGGGTCGCCGTAGGTCTCCTGGCTCCGCTTGAGCATCGCGGCCGCCCGGTCGAGCTGGCGGCGGTTCTCGAAGATCGACGCGAGCAGGCCCAGCGCGGTCTCGCCATGGCCTGTGTGAGGGTTGTCGGCGATCTGCTGATAAATCTTGATCGGGTTGAATTCATCAGGTAATGTGAACTGCTTGATTCCGGTGGCCAGGCGGGCGATGGTCTCCTCGTCGCGGAGTTTCTCGACTGCATAGACGCTGGTCTGCTCCTGCCGGTCGTCCGACAGCGGAACCGGCCAGCTCGCCCCGGCCAGTGTCTGGACGCCGAACTGGCCAAGCAAAAAGTTGGCCAGCTCGAGTCGGCTGGAATTGAGCAGGTCGTGATCGGCTTCCGCGGCCTGCACCAGCGCCCAGCGCCTGCGCTCGCCGTCGTTCTTCGCCTTCTCGAAGCTGGGAGGAACGTGGTAGTAAACCGGCTTGCCGTCAGCGCCGACAGGCGCGGCCGACGCCTCTTGGCCCCAGACCGCGAAACGCTGTTCCTCATAGTC
The DNA here is from genome assembly GCA_049966735.1 of Isosphaeraceae bacterium. Lineage (GTDB taxonomy): Bacteria > Planctomycetota > Planctomycetia > Isosphaerales > Isosphaeraceae > Aquisphaera. The sequence continues at coordinate 1,994 of JBMFUH010000375.1, read as the reverse complement.
GGGGAGGGTGTCGAGCGCGGTCAGGCTTTGCAGCCGCCACGATTCGCCACCAGATCGACCGAAGAGCAAGGCTCCGGCAAGGGCGTGCAGAAAGCGCCCCGCGGCGGGGCGATCGGGGTCTTTGCGAGCACCCTCCAGTCCCTGAACAAAGAGCTGCAAGGCACGGGCTCGATCGCGCTCGGTCGTGTTAACATATCGCCCCCCGCCTCGGTGCTGACCTCGGTGGAACTCGCCCGCGACGATGAAGCCAAGGTGGAAGCGATCGTTTAGGTATGACTCGGCGGCCGCCTGAAGCAAACGCCAGTTGCCCTTGTGCACGTCGATGACCCGCTCGCGGAAGGGATCGATCTCGTCACTCCGGCCCAGGTGGGTCAGACACTGGATCGCAGATTGCAGGTCGGAACCGACAAGCCGGGAGTCATCCTGGGGATCGACTGCCAGCTTGCGGTATCCTTCAAGGGCGTCCTTGAAGTTTCCTTGTTTGAAGAGCGCGTCCAGGCGAGCGCGCAAATCGGGCGGTTCATGGTTCCGGGCAACGGCGGCCGAAAGCGTCACGATGAAGCTGCAAACAACCGCGACAACGACCAGGCGGAGAAGATCCATGGCAACCTCGGTCGATTCAAGCTTCCTGGCAATCGGGCAAATGAGCACGACTCTTCTACTATAACGACGGAAGGACGATGATCTTAGACCCGGCAGCCGTGATCCGCTCGAAGAAGACCAGGAGTGTGTTGCCGTATCGCCTTTGCCTGGTCTCGCGGAGACTCTCCAGGTTGAGGGCTCGGTATTCCTTGGGATGGATCTGGACGATGACTTGCCCGGCCGCTGGTTCCTCGCCCGACTCCCCGGCGGAAGCTCGCAGCAGTTCGGGTCGCTCGGCGATCAGGCGCAGCGCTTCGGACCAGAGATCCTTGTACTGGGGCGGAGCGACGTAGATCAGGTCGAATGTTCTGGCCGTCGTCTTCAGGTATGCGAAGGCGTCCAGTTGCAAGACCTGTGCCCGACCTGCCAGGCCGGTCGTGGCGAGGTTCTGCTTGATGGTCGCGACGGCGGCGTGCGCGAGTTCGGTGAACGTGCACGTCGCGGCACCCTGGCTCAATGCCTCGATGCCCACGCTGCCGCTGCCGGCGAACAGGTCGAGCATCTCGATGCCGGCAATCTCCGGGCGCAAGATGTCGAAGAGCGACGACTTGACACGATCCATGATCGGCCGCGTTCCCCGTCCCGGCACAACCCGTAACTGCTTGCCTCGTGCCGTTCCTCCAACCACGCGCATCGTACCATTCCTTCCGGTGTTGCCTGCGATTGTCCTGGTCAAGAACAGCACTTCCCACAAAAAGGAAACTTTGTTCACGAAGAGATCCGGATGCAGGCGTTCCCATTGCTGTTGATCGCTTCAGCTTACCGCATCGAGCGCGGGAAACCTCGAATCCAGGAGCCCAGAAGTTGCCCATCAAGGCAGGCCGATCGCTTGCGGTACGGGACTTGCTTCCCTTCAACTCCAGGTCCGTTGCACCCTCATTCCAGGGAAAATGAATGATCAACTGGGTGCGAAAGGAGATGACAGTGATGAGGACGTTGATGGCGGGATTTCTGGTGGTTTCTGTCGCTGCACTGGCCGGCTGCAATAATGAAGGGACGCCCGGCGGACCGGGTGCGGCCAACACAGCCCCACCGGCGCAGCCCACGGCCACGCAGCCCACGGTCACGCAACTCACGGTCACGCAAAGTGAGAACACGTTCAAGCTCAACTCAGATCGGGCCCAATACACACGACCGCTGGGGATGGATCACGCCGGGAACCGTTGTGGGAACGCTTGCTTTCCTGACGTTCTGCTACGTCTTCCGGCTGTACGTTCAGTACTCAAGAGCCTACAGCGCGCTGGGAGCGCTGGGAGGGGTGATGGCGCTCCTCTTCTGGTTCTGGTGCGTCGCCCTCGTGCTTCTGGCCGCGGCCGAGATGGATCGCACCATCGAGGCCGGCCTGACAACCG
>JBMFUH010000374.1:0-6604 GCA_049966735.1 Isosphaeraceae bacterium | reverse complement strand
GCACGGTTTTCCCCCGACACCAGGAGTTTGATGATGCTCAAGAATGCACTCTTGCTTTCCGCCGGTCTGCTTGTGACCGTCTCGGTTCCCACGCTGGCCGAGAGCCCGAAGCCGCGGGTCATCCTCTCGATGGCGAGTTACGATCAGGTCAAGATGGCGACGGACGATGTTGCCTTCGTCAAGGACACACCCGGCATGCCGACCTGGCTGGGAAGCTTCTTCGCGCTCTACGCCCAGGGCCGGGACGTTGCCGGGCTCTGCCATAAGCGACCCTGGGGCGCTGTCCTGCAAGGAACAGACAAGCTGAGCGCCTATGCCTTCGTGCCCGTCACCGACGTCGAGCAGTTGCGGACCGAACTGGCCTCGCATATCAAGAGCGTGACAGACGTGGGCAATGGAGTGTACAAGGTTGAGGGCGTCGAGGAAGGCAAGCAGATCTACGCGCGGGTGGCCAATGGCTGGGTCTTCGCGAGCGACCGCGCGGAAGCACTCGAGAATGTTTGCAGCGACCCTGTCAAGTTGATCGACGGGATGGACCAGACGTACGACGTGGCCCTGCGGTTGGCGATCAAGAACATCCCGGCAGAGCAGGGCCGGAAGATCCTTGACCACCTCGACAAATTACTGGGCGAGCGACTGCGGAAGAGGATGTCGCCCGGGATGGTCGAGCTCCTCGGCAAGGCGGCATTTGAACTGGACGAAGTCACATTTGGCTGGTCGAAGCGTTGAGGTCGCTTCCAGCCGCCGGGACATCCCCGGCGTGACATCGACCCGTTAAGATCCAGGAAGACACGACACAGCCCCCGGTTCTGCTCGCGGAGCCCGCGGGCTGTGTCTATTCTTGTCGAGTCGGGGGGGCCCGTTCGGCGCGGGTCTCTGACCCCGCCGAGCCTGGGACCTCACCAGCTTGATCGAGCGTGCCTCACAAATGCATTCGCTTGCCTCGTGTACCAGTTGCGGAGCGGACATACCCGCGGACAGCCCGGAGGGCCTATGCCGTCGCTGCCTGTTACGGATCGGCATGGAGGAGCTGCCGCACAGCCCGTCGCTCAGCCTGCGCTGTCCGCTCTGCCACCAGCTTGTCGAGGTGGCTGTTGACGCGGGCCTGCGGGACACAGCCTGCACCGCTTGCGGCGGCCGCTTCAGCCTGATCGACGACGCGGGCGACGTGGCGGCCACGCTCGGCCGGTTCGACCTCCTGGAGGCAATTGGCCAGGGGAGATTTGGCAATGTCTGGAAAGCCCACGACCGGGAGCTTGACCGGACCGTCGTGGTCAAGGTTCCCCACAAGGGGCGATTGAGTGCAATCGAGGCCGAGGAGTTCCTGGTCGAAGCTCGCGCCGCGGCGCGCTTGAACCATCCCCGGATCGCCACGATCCACGAGGTGGGACGGGTGGGTGGGGTGGTTTACCTCGTGAGCGACTACATCCCCGGGCGCAACCTCGCCGAGCATCAGGCCGTCCATCCGGTGACGCCGCGGGAGGCAGCCCAGCTCTGCGCGAGCATTGCCGAGGCGATGGAGCATGCTCACCGCGCAGGAGTGATCCATCGTGATCTGAAGCCGTCGAACATCATGATCGATCCTGAGGGAACTCCTCACATCATGGATTTCGGCCTGGCCAAGCGCGACACGGGGGAGCTGAGCCTGACTGTCGAGGGGAAGGTGCTGGGCACTCCCGCCTACATGGCGCCCGAGCAGGCCCGGGGCGACTCCCATCTGGCCGACGCTCGCTCCGATGTCTATTCGCTGGGGGTGGTGCTCTTCGAGCTGCTCACCGGCGAGCGCCCGTTCCGGGGCGTGCCCGGGACACTCCTGCACCAGGTGTTGCACGATGAGGCACCGTCCCCCCGCGCTTTGAACGCGCGCGTACCGCGCGACCTGGAGACGATCTGTCTGAAGTGTCTGGAGAAGTTGCCTCAAGGCCGCTACACGACGGCGCAGGCACTGGCCGATGATCTTCAGCACTTCCTTGCCGGCAGGCCCATCACCGCCCGTCGCATCACCCTTCTTGGTCGGGCCTGGCGCTGGTGCCGGCGCAACCCCGTGATGAGCCTCCTCCTGGCGGCGCTCGGGGGAGTTCTCATGATCCTGGCGATTGGCGGTCCACTGGTCGCTCGCCGGCAGGCAATCCTGGCCCGCAACGAGGCGGCTGCACGGCGTCTGGCCGACGAGGAGGCCCAGCGCGCCCGAACCGTCTACCGAGAGGCGGCCGCCCACTATGCAAAGGCGTATGACCTCATGGAGGACCTGCTGGCCGGAACCCCTGCCAATTCACCCCAGCGGCGTCGGTTCGCGACAATGTCCTGCGACATCGCGTGGTTCCTGGCAACCTCGGCCGATCCCCAGCTTCGCGATCCGCCGCATGCCGTGGCTCTGGCAGAGATGGCGCTTCGTCACGCCCCCGATTCAGCATTTTGCTGGAGAACTCTGGGCGCCGCCCGCTATCGCATGGGAGACTGGTCCGGTTGCCTCGAGGCTCTGCGCAAAAGCCGAGAGCTTGGGCAGGATCCGGCCGGGACCGATCTCGTCTTCAACGCCATGGCCCACGAGCAGCTTGGCCAGCACGACACGGCCGTGGCGTGTTACCAGGAGTATCTCGAGCGGCCGCCTGGCCCTGGCCAGGGCAGCGGCGCGCTGAAATCGTTGCGTGACGAGGCTGCAAGATTGATCACACGGCCCTGACGGTTCTGCGGCCGTCTCAGGTTCGCGATGCTGATGCCTTTGCCGATGCCTTTGCCGATGCCTTTGCCGCGGCGCTTCTTCCGGTCAAGACAAAGCGGAGCCCCCGTGAGCCACGAGCTGTCTCAGACCCCCAGCGCGAAGGCAGAACCATTCGGCAGCACGCGATGGAGCGTGGTGCTCACAGCCGGACACGGGACAGGCGCCGAGGCCCGGGATGCACTCGAGATCCTCTGCCGTGACTACTGGTATCCCCTCTACGCCTATGTGCGGCGGCGAGGCAACAACGCCGACACGGCGCGCGACCTCGTGCAAGAGTTCTTCGCGCGCATTCTGGAGAGAAACACGATTGCCGCGGCTGATCCCCAGCGCGGGCGTTTCCGGGCGTTTCTGCTCACCTCCCTGCGGAATTTCCTGGCCAACGAGCACGCCCGGTCGATCGCCGAGAAGCGCGGGGGCGGGCTTGAGGTGCTGTCAATCGACCTCGATACGGGCGAGTCGCGCTACCTCCGTGAACCAGCGGACCACCTCAGCCCCGAACGCGTCTTCGACCGTCGCTGGGCCGAGACGCTGCTGGACAAGGTCACCGCGCAGCTTCGCGACGAGTCGGTTCGTGCCGGCAAAGCAGCCCACTTCAACGAGCTGAAAGTCTTCCTGACCGGTCGGACGGCCGCCCTGTCGTACGCTGAGGCGGCAGCCAGGCTGGGGCTCACCGAAGGCGCTGCGATGGTCGCCGCGCACCGTTTGCGCAAGCGTTTTCGCGAGATTCTGCTGGCCGAGATCACCCAGACACTGACCGACCCCGCCGAGCTTGACGATGAGATCAACCGCCTTTTCGAGGCCCTTAGTCCCTGACCGTCAGCAACAAGCCAGCAGTTGTCAGGCCGATCCTTAGAGCGGTCTTCGGGTCGACGGCTCTCCGTAGGGTCCGCTGTGCGGACCGACGACTGGGTATTTGGTCCGCACAGCGGACCCTACGATATCTGATCAGTCTGCAAGCCGCCTGTAAACCGCTCAGACCCTCAGGAAAATCCGTCGGCGGTACAGGTAGAGCAGGAACAGCCATTCCACGGTCAAGATCCCCAGAGCGCCCACGATGGCTCCGGAGGATGGCGAAAAGGCCTCCATTCGCCTGGCGAGCCCGCCGAAGAAGAACCCGGCAATCCGGTCGAACGGGATGATCCGCACGGCCATGTAAATTGTGACGGCGTTGACGCCGATCACGACGAAGAAGAACGACCACGCGCGGAGCTTGAGTACGTCGATGACGGCATAGAAAAGCCCCAGGAGAATCAGGCTCCAGCCGCCAGCGATCAATACGTAAGAGCTGGTCCAGAGGATCTTGATGACCGGAAAGCGCAAGCCCCAGAGCGCCCCCGCGCTCAGGCAGGCCGCCCCGGCGGCGATCAAGGCAAGGACCTTCGCCCAGGGTGAATATCGGCTCAGGAGCCACCCTCCGGCAAGCACTCCCAGGAGCGCGGTCGCCACTGCGGGGAGCGTGGAGAGAAGCCCTTCGTTGTCGCCGTAGCCGTAGATCCCCTGCTTGATCTCGCCGGGAAGGTAATGCCGGTCGATGTAACCTCCCAGGTTGTGCTCCTTGGTCAGGTCTCCAGCAGTGCCTCCCGGGACAGGGACGAACGAGAGGATTCCCCAGTACCCCAGCAAGATCGCCGCCACCAGGATCGCCTGCGTGCGTGTGGTGGTGAATAGGAAGATGACGGCGGCCAGACCGTAGCAGATGGCGATCCGCTGCAAGACCCCGGTCACCCGCAGGTGCTCAAATTCAAGCTGGAGCAGGCCGTTGCCGATCAGACCCAGGAGGAAGAGCAAGACAACCCTCCGCGAGATGCGCGCGAGCGCCGCGGCTTTGGAATGGTCTCCCGTCTGGTATTTCTTGAGCGAGAACGGCAGCACGACTCCAACCACGAAGAGGAAGAGAGGGAAGATCAGGTCGTAGAAGTGAAAGCCCTCCCAGCCGACGTGCTCGAATTGATCGTGAAGATTCTGGCCGGCGGGAGTGCCCCACCACTTGCCGATCGCCCGGACCAGTCGGCCGCCTCCCACGATCCAGAACATGTCGAAGCCGCGCAAGGCGTCGATCGAGAGCAAGCGTTCGGGGCGGGGCGACTCGGGCGGGGCGGGCTCTGGAGTTTCGGTAATGCTCATGAGTTTCCCACGGTCAAGGAGCCTGGCGGTGAGGATCAAAGCGCCAAACGTTCAAGACGAGGACGAGTTCACGCTCTGAAGCTGTTCCGACGTCTCGGCATTGATGACCATCTTCGTCTTGGCAACTTTCTCCGCGGCTTGAAGAAGGTTTTCCTACTACAGCTCCACTATGAATCATAACTCAGAACACTCTCGTTCAAAAGCCTGGACGGTCCACGCTTGCCGTCAGTCCACGAAGACGAATTCGTAGGAACGGACCATCCCGACGTGGTACGATTGTGACGCGTTCGAGCCAGGCCCAGGTTCGAGTGCGATCGCATTCTACAAGTCTCTGGCAACCGACGCAAAACCACCCTTGAACCGGGTCGATCCGATGGCTGAGTTGAACATCACCATGAAGCACGGTCAAAGCCCGGACGAGGCGCGGGTCAATTTCGTGAAGGCAATCACGGCCGCCCACCAGGAACATGCCCACTGGATCAAGACCGTGGAGTGGTCCGACGACCGCACGTCGGCCATTCTCTCGGGACCGGGGTACAGGGTCACCCTCAGCTTCGACGATGAGAACGTCCATGCCCGTGGAACGATCCCGCTGGCGCTCAAGCTCATGGAGCGACCGATCCGCCAGTTCGTTGAAGCGCTCCTGGAACATGATCGAGGCAAGCCTGCGTGAGCGGCCCGGTCGGCCAAACCGTCAGCGTGCGGGACGACCGGCTGGGCCGCTCGCCGCACGATAGTGCTGGGCGATCTCGGACGGAGTCCACGATCGGTCGAAAAGCGCGACTTCGTCGATCTTCCCTTCGAGGGAACTGTCTCCAGCATTCCGGCCGCCAAACGAGTACTCGGCAGTCTCCAAGCCGGTCCCCGGCTCGAGATCGGCGGCGATCTCGGCCTGCTGACTGCCGTCGAGATAGACAGTCACGCGCCGGCCGCTTCGAACCAGGGCTACGTGTTGCCACGTCTTGAGGCGGATCTTGGTGTTGCCCACCATGACCGGCTTTGAGTCGCCCCGGGAGATAAAAAGCCGGCCGGCCGGAGTCGTCGCGGACCCGCTCAATCCCAGCGTCTCCCTGGCCTGGCCCTTCGCCGCTCGCTCGAACAGATAAGCCGTGACCGGTCGGGCATCGACGGGAAGACCGTTCCAGATCCAGAACTCGACGCTGTGGGATTCCGCGGGCAAGGCAAGCGCGGCCGTGATCCGTCCGCTGGCCAGATGAGGCGCGCGGTTGATGTGGTGGCGGGTCTGGAACCCGGATAAATCCGCTCCAGGCAGGTAGAATGCGATGCCCTGCTCGAATCGGGCGTCGTGTTCGTGGCCGGTGCAGTCGACCGCGGTCTGCCCCTCCAGCTCCTCGAGCCGCCAGTAGGCGACTGGGCGTGAAGCAAGAATCTGCTCGGTGTACGGAGCCGACTTCGGGATGACCGTACGACGAGACTTGCCAGCAACCTGCTCCAGAAGTCCCAGAACCGTCGCGACGATCTTCGGCTCGGCCTGAACCTCGAGCGCCGCAGTGCGGGCGGGCCAGGTGGTGTAGCCCCCCAGGACGTGCTGCTCGGGCGGCGGGATGTAACCTTCCGAGCCGTTGGCAAGCGCGATATTCATGGTCAAGGGAAGCGAACTTCGAGCTTTGATCTTCAGTCCGGTGAGGGCGTAGACCTCGTCAGGAATTGCGGCGATGCCCAGGTCGCCGATGCGGATCGCCTGGAGCTTCAGCTCGCGCTGCGGCTGCTCGTGCAAGTAGACCGCTTCCTTGGCGT
>JBMFUH010000373.1:0-6618 GCA_049966735.1 Isosphaeraceae bacterium | reverse complement strand
TCAGTCGAGCACCCCCCCCCTTTGCAAGGGGGGGAAACTGAGAGGGCGAGCCTGCTTCTTTCCCCCCTTGCGAAGGGGGAGCGGGGGGTTCCTCCGGAGCAAACCTCAAGCGCGGGCCATCCGACTGGCCTGCGCCCAACGCCCGGTCCCACACTGCCCACTGCTCACTTTGGTTGCGGCCGAAGGCCGCGCTGTGGGGCCATGATTCAGGTCGCCCGGACGACAAGGCTCTCTCTGGCCGTCCCCACCTCCACGTCGTCAACCGCTACCTCAATGAAGTGCAAGATACCGATGGCGAAACTTTCCTGGAAGCGCTCCTTGCCTTTTGTGTAGAATACGATCGCGAATGAAACGGTCCACTAAAGTGGCTGTGGCGAAGATGGGACCATCACGACTGTCTGCCGCGGGCCATCTGCTGTGTGGACCAGTTCCCCTCTCAACGCCAGCCCAACGGGTCCGGGAGTGCCTCCCGTCCTCCCTTGACCGGCCCACGCCAGTTGAGAGTGTTCGATCTTCCGGGTCCGCGGCCTCGCCGGTCGCGCGACCCCCGCGTCCACTCCGGAGTCCAGGTGTTATGGCACCACTGCAAACCGAGGCAAAGCCGATCGTCAATCGAACCCAGGCCCTGGTCTGGCTGCGCCAGATGATGCTGATCCGCCGGTTCGAGGAACGGGCGGAGATGCTCTACCAGAAGGGGAACAAGATCGGCGGCTTCTTCCACCAGTACAGTGGACAGGAACCCGTCGCGGTCGGGTCGATCGGCGTGCTTCGAGAAGATGATTATGTCATCACTGCTTATCGCGATCACGGCCATGCGCTGGCTCGCGGCGTGTCGGCCCGGGCGGGGATGGCCGAGCTCTTAGGCAAGGTGTCGGGTTGCTCCCGGGGCAAGGGAGGCTCGATGCACTTCTTCGACGTCGAGAAGGGATTCCTGGGCGGCCACGCGATCGTCGGCAGTCACATTCCGCTGGCGGCCGGCGTGGCCTTCGCGCTCAAGTACCGCGGCGAGGACCGCGTCTGCGTCTGCTACTTCGGCGACGGGGCCATCAATCAGGGCTCGGTCCACGAGGCGCTCAACATGGCGGCGCTCTGGAAGCTGCCGGTCATCTACATCGTCGAGAACAACCGCTACGCGATGGGAACCTCGATCGAGCGGTCGACGGCCGTGCTCGACCTCCGGCTCCGCGGCGCGACGGCCTACGGCATTCCCGGGTTCACCATCAACGGCAACGACATCGAGCTGATGGCCAGGACCACCAGGGAGGCGGCCAACCGGGCGCGGGCGGGTGAAGGGCCGACCTTCATCGAGGCCCAGACTTACCGCTACAAGGGGCACTCGATCAGCGACCCCGGCAAGTACCGGCTCCGCGAGGAGCTGGATAGCGCCATGAAAAACGATCCCATCGTCGTCTACCAGAAGGTCCTCAAGGAGCGCGGGTGGATTGACGACGAAGCCATCGACAAGCTCCGCGACGACGTCCGGACCGAGATCGAGGAGGCGATCGAGTTTGCCGAGCAGAGCGAGCCGCCGCCCTTGGACCAGCTTTACGAAGACATCACCGTCGCCCCGTTTCTTCCCCAGGAGTGACCATGGCCTTACTGTCGTTTCGAGAAGCCCTGAACCAGGCCATGACCGAGGAGATGGACCGCGACGAGCGCGTCTTCCTGATGGGAGAGGAAGTGGCCCAGTACGACGGCGCCTACAAGGTCAGCCAGGGGATTCTCAAGCGATTCGGTCCCCGCCGCGTCGTCGATACGCCGATTTCCGAGGCAGGCTTTGCCGGCATCGGCATCGGCGCGGCGATGGTCGGGCTGCGGCCCATCATCGAGTTCATGACCTTCAGCTTCAGCCTGGTGGCCATCGACCAGATCGTCAACAACGCGGCCAACATGCGGTACATGAGCGGGGGCCAGTTCGCCGTGCCGATCGTTTTCCGAGGGAGCTCGGGAATGGCCGGATGTCTGGCGGCCACCCACTCGCACCGGCTCGAGGCCTGGTACGCCCATGTCCCCGGCCTGACGGTGCTCATGCCCAGCACCCCGGCCAATGCCAAGGGGCTGCTCAAAAGCGCGATCCGCTCGGACGATCCAGTTGTCTTCCTGGAGCACGAGACGCTGTATCACGACCGCGGCGAGGTTCCCGACGGCGAGCATCTCACTCCCATTGGCAAGGCTGAGATCACGCGGCACGGCGACGACGTCACGCTGATCAGCTACTCGCGGTCGCTCAAGACGACGCTGGCCGCCGCCGACAAGCTGGCCGCCGAGGGAATTCAAGCCGAGGTCATCGACCTCCGCTCGATTCGCCCCCTCGACCTCGAAACGCTCTTGCACTCGGTGATCAAGACCCACCGGGCAGTGATCGTCGAGGAAGACTGGCCCTACTGCGGCCTGGGCGCGGGGATCGCCGACCGCATTACCCAGCGGGTCTTCGACGAGCTGGACGCGCCGATTCGGAGGGTGGCCGCCAAGGATGCTCCCATTCCCTACAACCGGAGGCTCGAGGAGTCGATGCTGCCGTCGGTCCCGCGCATCGTCGCGGCCGTTCATGATGTGCTTTATCGCCAATGAGACGCCTCGCGGAAGAGAGACAGCCAGCTCCGCGGGCCCAGGGACGTCCGGACGCCTCGCCCCACCGAACATGACGCAGGGAGAAGACACGTGCCGATCGAAGTGACGATGCCCAAGCTCAGCCCCACCATGGAAACCGGGGTGATCGCCCAGTGGCTGGTGAAGGTCGGAGATCAGGTCAAGGAGGGCGACGTTCTGGCCGACATCGAGACCGACAAGGCCACCATGCAGATGAAGTCGTACGACGACGGCGTGATCGTGCGGATCGACCGCGCCGCCGGCGAAGAAGTCGCCCTCGGCCAGCGCGTGATGGTCCTGGCCAAGAAGGGAGAGGACCCCAAGCAGGTCGCGGCCGGCCTTCAGGGAGGGACTCCCGCGGCCGAGGCGCCGGCCAGGAAACCGGAACCGGTCTTGGCGAGCGCACCGTCGGCCGGCGCCGCCACGGGGAACGGACAGAAAGACGAGGAGGCCGAGACAGAGACGGAAGCGCACGAGGGCCGGATCAAGGCCAGCCCGCTGGCGCGGAAGATGGCCGAGTCGTCCCGGGTCGACCTGAACAAGGTCCGCGGGACCGGCCCCGGCGGGCGGATCATCCGTCGCGACATCGAGGCGTTTCTCGCGGGCACAACGGTCGAGTTGCCGGCGCCAGCCGCTCCGCCGCCCGCGGCCCCGGCGGCAAAGGCCCCAGCGCCCGCACAGGTGTCTCGACCTGCCGCCGCGCCGGTTGCCGCGCCGGCACCCGCGGCACCCGCGGTTGCTCCGCCGCCGCCTCGCCCCGCGCCGGCCGCTCCGCTGGCCGCGCGGCGGATTCCCCACAGCCGGATGCGGAAGACGATCGCCGCGCGGATGACCCAGGCCCAGCAGACGGTGCCGGAGATCCACTTCACCGTGAATATCCGGGTCGACAAGCTGAGCGCCGTCCGCGAGGACCTGAACCGGCAGCTTGCCGCCGAGCAGATCAAGCTCTCGCTAGGCGATTTCGTGACCAAGGCCGTGGCGTTGTCGCTGCGCAGGCATCCGGGTCTGAATGCCAGCTTCGAGCCCGACGCGATCGTCCGCCATGGTGAGATCAACATCGGCATCGCCGTCGCCCTGGAAGAAGGCTTGATCGTTCCCGTGCTGCACCGGGCCGATACGCTGGGTCTGGCGGAGATCAGGCGCCAGACCGAGGCCCTGGCCGCCGCGGCCCGGTCGAATAATCTGACCGGCGAGCACCTGACCGGCGGCACCTTCACGATCAGCAACCTGGGGATGTACGGGGTCAGCCAGTTCGACGCCATCCTGAATTTGCCCGAGGTCGCCATCCTCGCGGTCGCCGCGGCGGAGAAGCGCCCGGTGGTCGAGGGAGATAAACTCGTTCCCGGCACTGTCCTCTCCGTCACCTTGACGGCCGACCACCGGGCCGTCGATGGCGCGATGGCCGCCGATTTCCTCCGCACGCTCAAGCGGCTGCTCGAGGAGCCCGCGCTGATGCTGCTCTGACACCCCGTGGGATCTCGCCAGCGCACCGCGACGCCCCGCATCGGCTCTCGGATCCCCGTTCCAGTTCTCGATTCGGAGTGAACGATGGCTCGTGGGCAGCTCCCGTCAGCGTGGAACGAAAACTCGTCTCTTGTCGAACGCGACCGGCGCGGGAAAATCATACGGAGGCGATTCTACGGACCGGATGGAAGGGCAATCAAAAATATCGACTACGAGGCTCATCACGGCGCCCCAAGCCCACATGCCCACGATTGGGATTGGACAGAGGTGCCAACGCGTCAGCCGCCCCGCCCACTGAATCCGGATGAGTGACTACACGAATCAGAGGAGGGACAGCGGTGGTTTCGTACAAGGACTATATCGCGGGGTGGCTTGATAGCTCGATCCGCGAGTTTTTCGATTCCTTCCCTCGTGAATCCAAGAAAATGCAGTACGCGCTCATCACCTGCCTGGACAGCAGATCGGATCCAGCGTCACTGCTTCACGAGAGTCCAGAACTCGAACCCCTGATAGCCAATGCTGAGCTTCTTGAGGGAGGTCTTCTTGTACCTACAAAGAAGCTATTAGAGGATGGATCACATAACAGGATCTTCTATGGTTTCGATGAGATCTGGTTTTTTGAGAGCAGGATCACCGAGCCAAGGCCCAGTGCAGCATGGCTGGTCGGCCCCCGTAGAATCGATCAGACAACGATAAACAAGCTGGGACCCTGGATGTCGGCCAATCGCTGCTCAATGGCGTTGGGAGATGGAGAAGGTCTCAATTTGATCATCAAAGCCAGGGGGCTGGTCAGCCACCTGATCGGCCAGTCGCTCGGTCAACCGGCCCCGGCTGCGCGGGACCGTTTTGAGCCGGGTCCAGAAGGAGATGGGGCGGCGTTGTTGCAGACAGTCCAAACCAGTTAGGGACGTTGCGGACATCTCAAACCAAGGCAATCATGGCTCACGACTACGACATCATTGTGATCGGCGGCGGGCCGGCCGGATACGCCGGCGCCATCCGCGCGGCCCAGCTCAAGAAGAGGGTCCTCTGCGTCGAGCGCGACAAGCTGGGGGGAATCTGCCTCAACTGGGGCTGCATTCCCGCCAAGGCGCTCCTGTCCAACGCCCACCTGGTCGAGATGGTGAGCCGGCACGGCAAGCGGTTTGGCTACAATGGCCAGGGAGACTGGGACTTCGGCCAGATGATCGGCCGCAGCCGGACCGTCGCCGGCCAGCTCAACAAGGGCATCGAGGGGCTCTTTCGCAAGTACAAGGTCGCCTCCAAGTTCGGCGTCGCCCAGGTCACCGGGCCCAACGAGGTCCGGGTGGGCAACGAGACGATCACGGCCGATTCGATCGTCATCGCCACCGGAGCCCGGCCCCGGCCGCTCCCGGGCGCGGATTTCGACGGCAAGGTGATCATCACGTACAAAGAGGCGATGTCGCTGTCCAAACAGCCCAAGGCGATGCTGATCATCGGCGGCGGGCCGATCGGCCTGGAATTCGGCTACTTCTACAATGCCATCGGCACCAAGGTCACGGTCGTGGAAATGCTCGACCGGATTGTTCCCGGCGAGGACGAGGAGATCTCCGCGGCCCTCAAGAAGAGCCTTTCCGACAAAGGATTGAATATCTTCACAAACTCTAAAACAACGTCCGTCGCCAGGCCGGGCAAGGGGGTGAAAGCCGAGGTTGAGACCCCCAGCGGCAAGATCACCGTGGAGGCCGACGTGATGCTCGTGGCCATCGGGGTGGTGGGCAATGTCGAGGGACTCTGCGCCGAAAAGGTGCGGGTGGAGATCGTCAAGAACCACATCAAGGTTGATCCCCAGCAGGGATATGTGACGAGTGTGCCGGGCATTTATGCGGTGGGGGACGTAATCGGCCCCCCCTGGCTGGCCCACGTGGCTCATCACGAGGCCGTGTGCTGCATCGAGAAGATCTGCGGGGTCTCGGACCGGACCGTCGATTACTCGACGATTCCCGGCTGCACCTACACCGAGCCGGGCGTGGCGAGCGTGGGGATGACCGAGAAGGCGGCGCGCGAGGCCGGGTACGAGGTCCGGATCGGCAAGTTCCCGTTCCAGTTCAGTGGCCGGGCGCTGGCGGCCGGCGAGACCGACGGTTTCGTGAAGCTCGTCTTTGACGCGAAGTACGGCGAACTCTTGGGCGCCCACCTGATCGGCGCCATGGCCACCGAGATGATCAGCGAACTGGTGATGGCCAAGAAGCTGGAGGCTACCGAGGAAGAGATCCTCCATACCATGCATCCACACCCGACGTTTTCCGAGTCGATCATGGAGGCCGCCGGGCAGGGGCGGGGCGAGTCGGTTCACATCTGATCCGAGATTTTCTGTAACCTTGAGCCGTCCTCTTTTTCTCTCATGGGTGTGAGGGACGACTGAGTGGCAAATCGAATGGCGAGAGATTTGCAGTCGGTGTCCTCTCAAGGCCAACTTCGATCTGACACCCCCAAGAGAGGAACTGACCATGATCGGCTCGATTCGTCCGCTTGCCTATCTGTCTCGTCGTCGTGCAGCAGTCCGCTCGGACAGCCGTTCGAAGGTCGCACCACGATTGGAGT
>JBMFUH010000372.1:0-6652 GCA_049966735.1 Isosphaeraceae bacterium | reverse complement strand
TAGAAACCCAAGAGATAACGACGGTGTGCCGTGTCGAGGCCGGTCACGGGGGGGCCTCTAGGGTGGCAGAGCATCCCAGGATCTCTAGAATACGGACGTATCGCCGTCAAGGCTCGCGGGTCTTGCGCTGGCGGCCAGGCTGGCGTCGCCGCTCATTCCTCTTCCGCCATGGTGACGCTGAGCGCCGCTTCCAGGCTGGTCAGGCCGGCGCGCACCTTGTCCATGGCACAATCGTAGAGCATCTTCATGCCCTCTTCCCGGGCGATCTTGCGAAGCTGGTCCAGGGGAAGGCGCTTCTGGATCGCCTGGGACAGTTTGGAAGTGATCCTGACGACCTCGAACACGCCGACGCGTCCCTTGTAGCCCAGGCGGCGGCACTGGAGGCACCCCTTCGGCCGGTAAAGTGTTTCGCCGGGCGTCAGGTTATGGAGCCTGGCCAGTTCATCGTCAACCTCATAGGGTTCCTTGCATTTCGGGCAGAGCTTGCGGACCAACCGCTGCGCCTCGAGGACACGCAGCGTGCAGCCGAGCATGAACGGTTCGATGCCCATGTCGTTGAGCCGGGTCACCGCCGAGAGAGCGTCGTTGGTATGGATCGTCGAGAGCACGAAGTGCCCGGTGAGCGCGGCGCGAAGGCAGATCTCCGCCGTTTCCTGGTCGCGGACTTCGCCGACCATGATGATATCGGGATCTTGCCGCAGGAACGCGCGGAGGGCCGAGGCAAAGGTCAACCCGACCTGAGACTTGACCATCACCTGATTCATCCCCTTGAACTTGTACTCGACGGGGTCCTCGACGGTGCTGATGTTGACCTTGGGCTCGTTGAGCTGGTTGAGGCAGGCGTAAAGGGTGGTCGACTTGCCGCTGCCGGTCGGCCCGGTTACCAGGGCGAGCCCGTGGGGCGACTGGATCGACTCGATCAGGTCCGCCGACTGCCTTTCATCCAGCCCTAACCCGGTGAGGTCCAGCGGTATGGCCCGCTTATCGAGAATTCGCATCACCATCTTCTCGCCGTGGACCGTGGGGACGGTGTTGACCCGGAGGTCGACTCGTTTGTCACCGGTCCGCAGGGCGATGGCTCCATCCTGGGGAATTCGTTTCTCGGCGATGTCCATCTTGGCCAGCACCTTGAGCCGCGAGAGGATCATCACGAAAACCGGTTTGGAGGGCGCGGAGAGTTCGTGGAGAATGCCGTCGATCCGCAGGCGAAACTTGCAGCCGTCTTCGAACGGTTCCAGATGGATGTCGCTGGCGCCGTTGCGCAGGGCCTGTTCGAGGATCTGGTTGACCATGCGGACGATTCGCCCGTTGGCGTCCGGCGGCGGTGCAATGTCTAGATTCAGGATATTCTCATCCTCTTCTTCTGCTTCGCCTTCGATCGACTCGAATTCTCCAGCCCCCTCGATGGTCTTGCCCTGTTGATCCGCTCGGTAGAGGGCGTCAATCCGCGATTGGACGAGAGAGAGGGGGGCGATCAGGGGATGGATCCGCAGCCCGGTGAGCAGGCTCAGTTCGTCGACTACCCCCAGTTCCTCGGGCGAGACGAACGCCACATGGAGCACGTCGTCGCGAACTTTCATGGGGCAGATCAGCTTGTCGGCGCACAGCTTCTCGGGCAAGAGGCCGGCGAGTTCCTTGTCGACCTCGGCGGTCTCCATGTCGGGAGGCACGAGCTCCAGGAACAGCTCTTCCGCGTAGAGGTGAGCAATCTCCCGGTCGGAAAGATAGCCACCCTTGATGAGAATCGCTTCGGGCGGGGTTCCCGGACCGGCTCTCTGGAGCTGCTCTTCGATCTCGTCGAGCTGCTTGGGCTCGATCCAGTTACGACGCGTGAGAATATCAAGAATGAGGGAGCGGACATCGGTGCTTTCAAATAGCGTAGCCATACATCATCATTAGTGGGCGTGATGAGAGAGTCTCCGTTGACCCGACGGATCGAACCTTACTGATCGCTCCCTGAGGTTGAGGAAGCTCCGCCCCTCCAGGACGGAGGTCGCCTGGGAGAAGTCGACGCGGGCCGCTTCCTCCCGCGTACTTGATGAAGCCCTGAGTCGAGATTCGAGAGCATGCCCCTGCCTTGCTGTCCCAGCAACGAAGCGCCCAGGCCGCCCAGGGGAGAGCTGAGGAGCGACTGGATCAAGGCCATCTGGGGATCGGGCCCCAAGAAGCCGGTGGGGTTCTCCGGACCAGAGTGGTCCTCTCGCGCCGCCAGGGCATTGTCGAGGCTCTCGGGATAGGCCAGGACATAATGCTTGCCCTCCGCCTCGAGTACCACTTTCTGGGCGAAGACCTTCGTGAGAGAGAGGGGCGATTGCTGGCCGTCGCGAGCCTCCAGGTGTTGTCCCGCCTTGTAGACTCTCCCATCGATGACGGCAAGCTGGGTCCGGCCCTGGATGAGCGTGGCATTCAGGCTCAGACCCGCGACAAGCGCGAGAGTGGGATCGGGCGCGATCGTGGTCACGCGGGCGGCGTTTTCGACTCCTTGCTCTGAAGCCGACCTGCCAACCACCTGAAACAGGTCGCGGAGCGACTCAGCGATCGCGGATGCGGCTTCCTTGCCGTGGGATTTCGGCGCTCCTGGCCCGTCGGGCTTCGTCTCGCTCTTTTTCAT
Organism: Isosphaeraceae bacterium; assembly: GCA_049966735.1. GTDB lineage: Bacteria > Planctomycetota > Planctomycetia > Isosphaerales > Isosphaeraceae > Aquisphaera. The sequence goes on along the minus strand of JBMFUH010000372.1, from coordinate 4,041 downwards.
GGCGACCACGTTCAAAGCGGGCTGCAGGGTCGATCCAATCCACTGGATTGTATACACAGCATAGGACAGTGAACCCAGCATGACCAGCATCGGCAGGAACTTGAGCAGCGTGGAAGCGTCCATCGATCGACGTCTCGATGCACCTGGGGAATGAGTCTCTGGAGTTTCCGCACAACCGTCTGGATGTCAACGCCACGGCGAAAGAGCCCGCCGATCCCGCTGCCGGATGTTCATGTTCACCCTCGATTCTTGGCGGGCGGCTTGGCGGAATTCGTCCTGTCCATGAGTCCGGCCAGCACGAGCTGGATGGCGAGTTTGACAGGCCCCTTTTCCTGGTGCTTCGTACTCACGACGCGTGCGGGCGCCAGGCTCAGCGACTCGACGCGCAGCAGGCGCTTTTCGTGATGAATCCAGTTCAGCAATTCGTGGACCTCGCTGTAGGTTCCTTCCAGGCTGAGTTGTAGGCCAATCGCGTCATAAGGGCCCAGAGTCTTGGATCTGGCGGGCTTGATGTCGATCAACTTGAGTGGAGACCCTCGGATCCTGGTCATGACGAATTGCATCAGCTCGTTGGGGTCCGAATTCCCAGGCACGCGGCCTTTGTACACTTCCAATGCCTTACGGCCCTGCTCGACTTGCCGGGCGGCGGCAATCCGCTTCCGCTCCTTGCCGATCCGCGCCTCGGTCGCGGTCATGTTGTCACTCAGAGGACTGAAGAAGAGGAAGTACCACGCGCCGAGGATCACGGGGCAGAGTACCAGACGCAACCTGAGCGGTTGCCGCAGAGAGTCGGCAATTCGGTCCAAAGAGGCAGACTGGGCGGAAGTATTGCTCATGGAGGCGCGAATCCCGCTAATGGCCTGGTGACTATGGTTCCGCGGCTCAAGGCTTGCAGACGACGCTGTAGGAAGCAGTCGGCTTTTGATTGCCCCGAGCCTCCTGCCGTTGCACTCCCGAAACGTCCATGGTCGGGTAGTGCCGTTTGATCACCGGCTCCGCTCGCAGCGCGGCGATGAACTCATTGATTTCCGGCGGCATCTCACCGTCCTCGCTCAGGGGCGTGGTGAAGTTGACGACCATCTGGTTCCTGTTTGTGTTCCGTCCCTTGTTGTCGCCAAGTTCTCCCGTGCCCTGGAACGAGGAGACCAGGGTCGACTCGGGAATGTGAGCGCCAAGAGCCCGAAGCTGTGCGGACCAGTCCACCCGGCTGGTCTCGCACGTTTCGAGGGCCTTGAGCCGGTCGTCGAGCTGTTGCTTCTCGGTTTCGAGCTGGGCTTGAGTCTGGTCCTTGAGCCAGGAAAACGTATGGAGTTCCACCTCGGTCGTCTTGAGTTGCGTATCCAGTTCCACCGCTTTGCCATGGAGGAACATCGAGACTCCCGCGACCAGTAAGCCGTGGACGACCAGTTCACCCCACGGGAAGATCTCCCGGATCGGCACAGGCGGTCTGAAGCCGCGAGCCAGGTTGATTCCAGTTGTGTCAACGAGAGGCGTGGCCAGAGCCGCGCCCAGCGCGGCGGATGCCGGGTCGAAAACCGGTGAAGCGTGGCGGAGCAGCTTTGCTCCCGTCCGCTCGCGGAATGCCTCCGGTTGGATCCCCAGGTTCAGTTCCGGCCGGCCGTGAACGATGACCGTGTCGATCGGCAGCTTGATTCCCGCATGACGGCCTTGCATCCAGAGGGTCGCGTACGTACCCAGGATCGCGCGCGACGGATCCTCCGAGAGGTCGAACGTATGCCAGAGCAGCGGTGCTCCGGCGGCCAGGACGCCGAGTGCCTGCGTCCGGCCCAGGAAGAACCGGACCATCAGCTTCGAGCTGCGTGGCGTTTTTTTCTGAATGGCGCCGGCGCGGAACAAGCTGGCCGGAGCTGCCTCGATCAAGGCGACCCGCGTTCCCAGCCCGGTCAATGTGTCGATCAACTCGGTGAGCCAGAGCCGCTGGCCGGCTGCCAGGCACGCGAGCGGCTGCTTGTTCAGTTCGAGCTTGGTCAGATCGATGACGCGTTCTTCCGCGCGCATGTTGGTCGCCTGAGTCGCCTCCATGAAGAATGCCTGGGGAGCCGCGGAGCGGTTGGCGCTGGTGATCGGCACGACCGCGTTGTAGATCCGCGACTCGGGCAGGGCAATCTGGACCCAGGGGCCATTCGCGTACTTCGCTCCTTTCGAGCTTTTCCGGCCGTTCTCCATTTTCGGACCAGTCCAGGGAGCGAGCATCTGCTCCAGGACAGCGGCCTGTCCCCCTTCCTCGCAGGGCTGAGTTTCCCGAACGGTCTCCTTGCGGCCTTGAGGGGTGGTTGCCACCACACTCAGGCTGATCTGCCTATCCTCGATCATCAGGCCGATCGACGGCCACAAGCCGATCCCATTCCCCAATTTCATGACGGGCCATACCCCGAGCCGCGGTGCTGGTTGTGAATGAAATACATGCGGGCGACCGAACCTTGGCCGCCCGCTGGAGGGTAAGCGCCCTGACGACTCCGGCATCCAAGACGGTCTCTGTCGTCAGGCGTTCCCGCTCAAATCACCCCGCGGATCAGCTACCGCTGCCAGTTGTGCTATACGTGACCGGGCAGATCGCCGGGTAGGTCATGATCGTGGATGCTGAATCGAAGCCATTCTGATTCCATTGAACGGTGTACTGATAGCTCGAATTCCCGTTGCGGGTCAGGATCCCTTCCCACGAGGGCGAACCTGCGGTGCTTGCGGTCGGGGTCAGACTGGTGAAGCTGAAATACTGCAAGGTCGGCAGCATGATGTCCAGCGGATTGCCGGACGATGAAGCCGCCGCCGTCGGGTCGGTGACCGCGATGTAAACGCCGTTCTGGGCGATGTACCGCTCCTCAGCCGCCTGTACGGCCGACCAGAAATTGAAGGCCTCGGTCGCCTTCGATTTCTCCACCGAAGCGAGGAACTTGGGGACGCCGAAGGCGGCGAGGACGCCGATGATCACGATCACGACGGCCAGCTCAACCAGGGTGAACCCTTTGCGGGACTTGAGACGAGACACGAGACGCTGCATAGTGCTTGGCTCCCAACGAGGATCAACAGGTCAAACGCAATCACGCGGGACTGACAGGTTCTCTGCGAGCTGTGGGCCTGGCTGGGCAATGTCAGGGCCGAGAGCTCCGTGCTCGGGTTTCGTCTGCCTCACCAGGCCGATCTTGCGATCCGAGCTTCCTGCGCCGACCCTTTCGAGGGGACGATGATGAGCGCCGGAATACTCCACGTTCGCATTGCTTGGTTTGGCCGCGGGGAGAACTTCCCACCTTTCCATGGGAACCTGTTCCACCTTCCCATTGACAGAAGGGGCATCCCCCCGGGAGGTGCACACCGCCCGGGACATCAGAACCCTAGGTCACTGCGAGCCATCGTCAAATCGCGCGGAGCCGCCTGCCGGATGATTTTCGGCAGCGCGCGAAAGAGTCGGTCACGGCCAGTCATCCGGCGCGGGCTTTGGCCGACGAAATGGCCTATGCTCGAAACAGAACCCCCGCGTAAGGGCCGAGTTTCGTGGCACGCCCAGTCCGGCTCGGCCTACGCTTGTCGTGCAGTCATCACACTGTCTCTCGCTGGTGCCGGCCCACGCGTGGGAGCCCTGAGACGGTCGGCGCCCGCCGGGCTTGAGGCCCGAACACGAAGGAGGTGAAGTGTGCCGTTTGAGGAGTGGATCGTTTCGCATGCACGTGTCTCGAAGAAACCACACACCAGGGCCACGCTGGAGGACACGCTGACCTTCTTTCATCAGCTCTCCACGCTCGTCAGCTCCGGCACGCCGCTGCTGCAGGCTCTCAAAATCGCGACGACCCAGAGCGAGAGCACCAAATTTCGCGCGGTGCTCGAGCAGATCACGGCAAAAGTCGCGGCCGGCAGCAGCTTCTATGGGGCCGCCGCGGCGTTTCCCAACCACTTCGAGTTTCAATGGATCGAGGCCATCCGCACCGGCGAGATCACCGGCAAGATGGCCATGGTGCTGACCGAACTCAACAAGCAGATTCGCGATTCCCGCGAGACCAAGCGCAAGGTCAAGGCGTCGCTCATGTA
>JBMFUH010000371.1:0-6668 GCA_049966735.1 Isosphaeraceae bacterium | reverse complement strand
AATCTTGGCCGCCGGGCTATATATCACGCTTGGTTCAGGGCGAGATTCCCAGAGCTTCTTGCCTCCCGCCTTCAGAGCCTGATCGACACGCCGGGCGGCTAGCAATATTTGATTAAATTCTTATGTAATCATTGGACGATTGCATCTCCCGTCTCCAGCCGCTGCAGCTCGACCATGTCGCGGTACTGGCCGCTGGAGGACATCAGCTCATCGTGAGTTCCCAGCTCGACCACGACGCCGTCGTCGAGGACGAGGATCCGGTCGGCGTGGCGGATGGTGCTGAGCCGGTGGGCGATGACGAACGAGGTGCGGCCCTTGAGGAGCGTGGCGAGGCTCTGCTGGATCAGGCGTTCGCTCTCGGTGTCAAGGTTGCTGGTGGCCTCGTCGAGGATGAAGATGCGCGGGTCGGCCAGCACCGCGCGGGCGATGGCCAGGCGCTGGCGCTGGCCTCCGCTCAAGCGAACTCCGCGCTCGCCGATCAACGTGTCGTAGCCGTGGGGCAGACGGTCGATGAACTCGGCGGCATTGGCCGCCGCGGCCGCGCTGCGGATTCGAGCCGGTGTGGCCCAGCGGTCACCGTAGGCGATGTTCTCGGCGATCGTGCCGTCGAAGAGGAAGACGTCCTGCTCGACGATGCCCAGGAGCCGGCGGTAGCTCTCGACCTGGATCTCGCGGAGACTGGTTCCGTCGAGCCGGATCGCGCCGGAGGTGGGGTCGTAAAAGCGAGCGACCAGGTTGCAGAGGGTCGTCTTGCCCGAGCCGCTACGGCCGACCAGGGCGATCGTCTCGCCAGGCTCGATGTCCAGGTCGATGTCGCGGAGCACGCGTCGGGTCGTTCCGAGATAGGCGAAGCTCACGTTCTCGACGGTGATCCGGCCCTCGACCGCGGCCTTGCGGACGGGCCGATGCCCGGGGCAATCGGCCATCTCGCGGGGCTCTTCCAGGAGGTCGAGCACGCGATCAAATCCCGATAGGTTGTTCTGAAACTGGGTGACGCTGGTCGCCAGCACGGCCATCGGTTCCAGGAGCATGGTCAGGTAAACCAGAAACATCATCAGGTCGCCCAGCGAGAGCCGACCCTCGAGGACCTGAATGCCGCCGTAAAGGAGCAGAACGACGGAAGCCATCGGCAGGACGAATTCCCAGAGCAGCTCGATGAGCCGCGCAAGCCACCAGACGTGCAGTTCGAGCCGGCTCATCAGGTGGTTCTCGCCCATGAACCGTGCTGATTCGCTCTTCTGGCGGCCGAAGGCGCGGACCACCCGCATGCCGCCGAACACCTCCGTCGTCGAGCCGTCGATCTCCTGACGCTTCTTGCGCACGTCGCGATGGAGCGGCCTGATCCGCCGGTTCCACATCAGGTCGGAATAATAGACTCCCGGCACCAGGCAGAGCGCTCCCAGAAGCAGCCGCCAGTCGACCCAGGCCAGAACCACAAGGCCTCCCAGAAACTGGACCACGGCGCGCCAGGGGTTGTAGAGCATGCTGAAGACCAGATCACCCACGCCGCCGGCGTCCTCGCGCAGCAGACTCGATGCGCCTCCCGACTTGAGCTGGTAAACCCGGTGCAGCGGCAGCCGCATCGCATGTTCGTAGACCTTGCGCCGGACGCCCACCTGCACGCGCTTGGTCGTCCGCGTTGCGATCCAGCGGCTCCAGAGGCCGATGGCCGTGCCCAGGACCGTGATGACGGTGACCACGCCGATCAGAATGAACAGCCGCAACCTGGGCGATTCCGGAATCGTCACCGGGCTCCACTTCCGAAAGGCCGGCGGGAGCGGTCGAGCCAGCATCACGTAGTCAATCGCGGCTTTGGTCGCCGCGGGGGGAATCAGCTTGAGCAGGGTTGCCATGGAGAGGCAGAAAAGCGCCAGGGCGATGGTTCGCCGGTGGCCCTTCAAGACCCCATACAGTTCACGATAGAGCACAGGCAGCGATCGATGCTTGGCTGGAGGGGCGAACGGCGTGCCGCGCTGGTCGGGCTTCGCGGTTTCCCCTGTCGGCGCTGGGGCGCCGGCCCGATCGGCTCTGGGACTCTTGATCCGGCGATGGTAGTCCTGGAGATATTCCAGGAATCGCAGGCGGCTGCCGATCCGTCGGTGAAGTGACAAGGCAACTTCCTCTCGCAAAGGCGCGGCGCGGGATCACGACTGGCTCCCGGCGCCACGCGCGTCCCCCCTATCTGATATTGTAGGAGATCCGTCGAGATCGACGAACCCCGAGCTTCTTCGTGGGACAAATTCGTTGAGCTTGATCCCTTTTCCCCCAGTTGAGGATGCTGGTCTTGGCCTGGTTGTTTGGCTTGGCGATGTTCCTGGCGGCCTTCTTGCTCTTCTCGGCCCAGCCCATGATTGGCAAGATGGTCTTGCCCGTGCTGGGTGGCACGCCGGGGGTCTGGAATACCTGCCTGGTGTTCTTCCAGGCCGCTCTGCTGGCCGGATATGCCTACGCTCACCTGGGTTCGTTGGGGCGTGGCGTTCGCAGGTCGTTCCTGATCCACGCGATCCTCCTGGTCCTGCCGTTTCTGGTTCTGCCGATCACGATCCCGGCCGACCTGCAACCGCCAGACAGCGCGGGCATGGCTCTGCCTCTCTGGCTTTTCTGGGTCCTGGTCGTCGCGGCCGGATTACCGCTCTTCGTCGTCAGTGCCACCGCGCCTCTCTTGCAGCGCTGGTTCTCCCTGAGTCGCCATCCCGATGCCCATGATCCATATTTCCTGTACGCCGCGAGCAACTCGGGCAGCCTCGCGGGCTTGTTTGCTTATCCGCTCTTGATCGAGCCCTTCCTCTCCCTGTCGCGGCAAAGGCAGGCCTGGGAGTTGGGCTTTGGCGTACTCGGCCTGCTGGTTCTGGCCTCTGGAATGCTGGTCCGTGGGATAAGATTCCGATCTTGTCAACTGGCTGATCAGGATCACGTATCCACGAGCAGACCAAGGCCGACCCCTGGCGACATTGCCCGGTGGGCCGCCCTGGCATTCATCCCCTCGAGCTGGCTCCTCGGGGTCACCACGTACATCACCACCGACCTGGTGGCGATGCCGTTGCTCTGGACGATCCTCCTGGGGATCTACCTGGTCACGTACATCCTGGCGTTCGCACGAACCTCGGGGTGGTGGACGCGGGCCGCCGCGGTTTCCTTGCCCCTCGTCGTGGTACCGCTCGTTCTGGTCCTGGGCGCGGGGTTGGTCCAGCTCTTCTGGATTCCCTTGCATCTGCTGGCCTTCTTCGCCGGTGCGATGGTCTGTCATGGACGGCTGGCGGCCTCGCGCCCCGAGGCGACGCACGCGACGGCCTTTTACCTGGCCGTCGCCGGGGGCGGAGTGCTGGGCGGCCTGTTCAACTCGCTCCTGGCCCCGCTGGTCTTCGACCGTCTGATTGAGTATCCGCTCGCGGTGGTTCTGGCCTGCCTGGTCACGCCTGGCATTGCAGGGGTGGTGAAACCGCCGCGACCTGCCTCCCGGCTCGCCGATCTTCTGCTGCCGCTGAGCGTGTTCGGCCTGGTAGCCATCCTGGTAAAGAGCCCGGCTGAGATGGTGGACTCGATCCCGGGAATGCTCGGAGTGATGGTTGCCTCGGGCCTGGGGCTCTACGCGTGTGTCACGGGTCTGCGTCGGCGGGTCCGCTTCGCACTCACGGTGGCCGGTTTCTTGCTGGCCAGTGGGCTGGCGCGAAGTCCGGGCGGCCGCTTGATCCACCGCGAGCGCGACTTCTTCGGCACGCTCAGAGTCCTTCACGATCCGCGGGCCAACGTCCATCGATTGCTCGAGGGCAGCACGCTCCACGGCCAGCAGAGCTTGGACGCAGTCGCTCGGGGCGAGCCTTCCACGTATTTCACGCGTTCCGGTCCGATTGGCCAGGTGTTCGCGGCCCTGGAATCCAGGCTGACGGAGAAGCCAGGCGAGCGCGTGGGCATCATCGGTCTGGGCGCGGGGACGCTGGCATGCTACGCCCGGAGCGGCCAGCGCTGGGTGTTCTACGAGATCGATCCGGCCGTCGTGCGAATCGCCCGGAATCCACGCTATTTCACTTATCTGAATGATAGCCAGGCTCGCGGAATCGATCCCGCGGTCGTGGTCGGCGATGCGCGGTTGCGGATTCGGGAAGCCCCCGAGCAGGGCTACCGGCTCATCGTGGTCGACGCCTTCAGCTCCGACGTGCTTCCCGTTCACTTGATCTCGCGCGAAGCGATTCGACTGTACGAATCCAGGTTGGCCCCGGGAGGGATCTTGGCCATCAACCTGTCGAGCCGTTATCTCGACCTCGATCCGGTGGTGGCGTTGCAGGCGTCGGACGCAGGCATGGTTTGCCGGATCTGTCACGACATCGACGTGACGGATGCCGAACGAGCGGCGGGAAAGCAGCCCTCGATCTGGGCCGTGCTCGCGCGGACCGAGAGCGATCTGGGCGTCCTGGCCGACTCCCCGCGCTGGCAGGTCCCCGTCCCTCGGCCCCGCGCCCGCGTCTGGACCGACGATTACTCAGATGTTGCCTCGTACCTGGTTCCGTGGGGGCGGAGATTCCCGACGAAGGCTACCGGCCCGGCAAGACAGGATTCCCACTGAACCGGGACATCACACCTGCCCTTGGTCCTGGATCTTCCGCACCAGGTCCGAAGTGGAGAGCCCTTCGAGGCGAGGGCAGATGGCGACCCGGCCGCCGTAAGATTCGACGAGGTCGCGGCCCACGACCGTGTCGGGCGTGTAGTCGCCCCCTTTGACCAGGACGTCGGGCCGGATGGCCTGGATCAGGTTCATCGGCGTGTCCTCGTCGAAGAGGACGATCAGGTCAACGAAGGGATAAAGCGCAAGCATATAGGCACGTTGATCTTCGGACACGTAAGGGCGGGTCGGCCCCTTGAAGCGGCGGACCGAGGTGTCGGTGTTCAGTCCCAGGATCAGGAAATCTCCCTGGCCGCGGGAGAATTGCAAGAGGTAGGCGTGGCCGTAGTGCAGGATGTCGAAACAGCCGTTGGTGAAGACGACCTTGCCGCCGGCCTGTTTCACTTCCTGGGCACGCTGGCGGGCCGCGGCCGCGTCGGCGACCTTGACCATCCAGTCGGCCGACTCGCTGCTGGCCTCGGTGAGCAGGTGCGTGGGCGAGATCGAACCGACGCCGAACTGGCGGACGACGGCCCGGCCGGCCAGGTTCGCCAGGGCGCAGGCGTCGGCCATCTCGATTCCCGACGCCAGCGCGATCGCCAGGCTGGCGACCACGGCGTCGCCGGCGCCCGTCACGTCGAACACAGCTACCGGGACGGTCGGCACGTGCGTGTGCACGATCGAATGGTCGCCAGCCGGTCGGCGGAAGAGCGAGATGCCCTCGGCCTCGCGCGTGATGGCAAGCGCGGCACTGGTCTGGTCGACGAGCACGTGCGCGGCCGCCTCCAGGCTGGCCAGGTCGGTGATTGGCCGCTCGGCGGCGATCGAAGCTTCTTTCAGGTTCGGAGTGAGCACGGTCGCACCGGCGTAGCGGCGGTAATCGCGGCCGGTGGGATCGACCACGACCGGGGCGCCGCTCTTGCTGGCTCCGTCGATGGCCGCGGCGATGACCTCCGGCCCCAGCACGCCCTTGCCGTAGTCTTCCAGGATCACGGCGTCGGCCGCGGCGGCCGCGGCGCGTGCGGCCGCGGCCAGTCTTTCGCGAACCTGGCCCGACGGAATCACCCGCCGCTCACGGTCGACGCGGAGAAGCTGCTGGTTGTGGGCGATGAACCGGGTCTTGACGGTCGTGGCCCGCTCCGGATCGACGATCAGGCTATCGCTGACGTGAGGGTGCGCCGCGAGCAAGCCCTGCAAGTCGACCGCGGCCTGGTCCTTGCCGATCAACCCGACCATCCGGACCTTCGATTCCAGGCCGACGACCTTCATGGCCACGTTGGCCGCGCCGCCGGGCATCTGGAACTCATCGGTGACATCCAGCACCTGGATGGGGGCCTCGGGGCTTAACCTGTCCGCGTTCCCCTTGACGTAGTGGTCGAGCATCACGTCGCCGATGACGGCGACCCGGCAAGGTTTGAGGCCGCGGATCAGCCCCTCGAGCTTTCGATTGACCGCGTTCATGGGGGTGTTACTCCTTTTTCCCCGTCTCGTGCGCAAGCTGGCGAATTCCCTCTTCCAGCGACGTCAATGGGCGATCATATCCCGTGGACCGGAGCAGGCTGATGTCAGACTCGGTGAAGCTCTGATACTTGCCGCGGAGCGATTCCGGGAAGGGGATGTACTGGATCTCGCCCCGGCCCAGGAGGCCGATCAGGGTCCGGGCGATGTCGTTGAAGCTGCGGCTCGTGCCCGTGCCGACGTTGTAGATCCCTTGCCGGGGCGGGCCGAAGGCGAAGAAGAGGTTGATGTCAACCGCATCGCCGACGAAGACGAAATCGCGCCGCTGTTCGCCGGCCGCGTAGCCGTCGGTCCCTTCGAAGAGCCGGGCCACTCCCGTGTTCTTGAGCTGTTGGTAAAGCTGCCAGACCATCGAGGCCATCCGCCCCTTGTGCTCCTCGCGCGGACCGTAGACGTTGAAGTAGCGCAGGCCGACGACCGTGGAACTGATGCCGGGCAAAAACCGTCTCAGGTAGTTGTCAAAGAGCAGCTTGGAGTAGGCGTAGACGTTGAGCGGGCCCTCGTGCTCGGGAGTCTCCACGCAGTGCCGTGCCAGCCCGTAGACCGAGGCGCT
>JBMFUH010000370.1:0-6673 GCA_049966735.1 Isosphaeraceae bacterium | reverse complement strand
GGCCTGATCACGCCGGTCATCTTCGCGTATCGAGTTGGGTCGGGGCTGGTTGCACTGGTGACCCGGATGAGGAAGGCAGCCCCGGCCGAACAGCGCATGGCCCTGCACCGGGCCGGTCGGCGGACGTTCACGGTACGCGGCGATCACGGTCAACCGCTGGCCGGCGTTCGCCTGGCCCCGCTGACGGTCCTTCCCATTCCATCGAATTACTTCGCCGCCATACTCCCCGACCCCCTCGTCAAGCAGCTCGAAGTGGAAACGGGCCCAGATGGCCAGGCGTCGCTCGTTTGCCTGGAGCCCTCAACTGAGCTACTGGACGTGCACGTCTCGATTCCGGGTCTGGGCACCTACGCTCTGGCATTGCCCCGAGAGCAAAGCAGGACCACGGTCGTGACGCTGGACCTGAAGCCCGCCGGCCGGATATCGGGGCGTGTTGTGCTCGCTGACGGCAAGCCCGTCGTGGGGGCAGAGGTCGAGGTCTGGTCCCTTCGCCAGGGCTCGTATCGGGTGTTCCCCGTCCGGTTCGAGGGAGGTCCCGTTCGCACCGGCCCGGACGGGAGCTTTCGCGCGCCCGCGGCGCTGCTGCCTGGCGCACGATACCGGGCGTTGATCCGGGCCCAGGGGTTCAGGCCGATCCTGACCGGATGGATCACGCCGGAGGGAAAAGCGAATGCGGTCGCGAACCTGCCTGATACGGTGCTGAAGCCGCCGGCAAGCCTCTCCGGCCGGGTGGTCGACCGCCAGCGCCGGCCCGTCGCGGGCGCGGAGGTGCTCGCCGCGGGGCAGGCGATTTCCGCATTGAGCGACAGCCAAGGCGAGTTCCGGCTCGATGGGCTGGAAGCAGGCCCGACGCTGCTTGTCGTCCGCCGTGATGGCTTCCGGATCCATGGTCGGTTGCTCGACCCGGATGTGCATTCGGTCGGCGTGGTGCTGGCCCGGTTCGACGAGCTGTCGCGGCCGATGGTGACGCTGAGCAGTCCGGTTCCGCTCGACGAGCGCCTCAAGCTGGCCCGGCGCGTGCTTGATCCGTTCCTCGTGAAGGTCCTCGCGAAGGGGGAGGATCCGCCCAAATACTGGGCGCTGCGGTCGCTGATGGTCTTCGATCCCACAGCCGCGCTGGAGGCGCTGGAAAAGACGACATTCGCGAGGAGCGACTCTTATCAGAGTGACCTGAGGTGGGAGCTGGCCAGGAGACTGGCGCGGGACGAACTGGAGGAAGCCGCCGCGGTTGCCCAGACCGTTCCGCAGGCTTTCCGGCGTGCCGAGGCGCTCGTCGATGTCTGCCTCAAGGTACCTGCCCAGCAGCAGGCGAAGCGGAAGGAACTCATCGACCAGGTGCTGCTCGCCGCGCGGGCCGAGACCGAGCCGAGGCTGAAAGTCTGGCAGCTCGGTGAGGCGGCTGAGCTGCTGCTGGACATCGGGGAAATCGATCGAGCCAGGGCGGTATTCGCCGAGGGGCGGCCGATCGCCAAACAGCTCGGGCCCGATGCCATTGAGTTTGTGGGTTACTTCGCCTCGCGCCTGGCGCGCGTCGATCTGGCCGCCGGCCTGGAGCTGCTGGGCGGAATGGATCAGGCGATGACGCACGTGCGTCAGATTGGCAACCTCGCTGCTCGAATCGCCGCGAGCAAGCCGGCCGAAGCCGAGCAGATCTTGAGCAAGATCAGGGGCCTGAGCGGGAGCCATGGCGCCACGCTCCGCGCTTGCCAGCAGATGGCCCCGGTGGACCTGCCCCGCGCCCGTCAGATCGCCTTGAATCAGGAAAGTGTTGGGTTCAGAGCCGGCGCCTTGATCTTCACGGCGTACGGCCTTCCCGGTTCAGAGCGGAAAGCCGCGCGAGACCTCATTCGCCAGGCGATGGGGGAGCTGGACCGATCTGGCGAGCAGCCCGACGTCCATCGTTCCTATATCGCGGCATAGATGCCTCTGGTCGAGTCCATCGACCCGACGCTTGTCCCGGAGCTCTTCTGGCGTGTGGTCGCGGATCCGCCGGTTGCGAACGACCCGCGCGAGGAGTACGGTCGGGACGACGTACTGCGCCAGGCCTTGCTTCTGGCTCGGTACGACCGTGCCGTAGCCTCGGCCCTTTACGAGCCGGTGCGCGGAGGCCTGGTCCGTCCGGGAGCAAACGGTGGTGAGATGCGTCCGGTCGAGCTCTGGCTGCTGGGGGCACTCGATCCCCGGCAAGCGGTCGCGGTCGTCGAGTCGATGCCCGATCCCAACAACCTCGAGACAGGCGGCGTGAACTGGTTGCGGATGATCCTGGCGGATCAGCTCGGACGCGGTGGCGACATGATGTGGACTCGCGTCTGGGGAACCGTCTCCGGCCTGGGCGGCGTGCTGGACCGGCGCGATGTGCTGTGAGGGTGAGCCATGGCCTTGCTGGCTCTCTTGCTGTCGGCGCTCTCGCGGGGAACATGCGGACCAGGAGGAAAGCCGAGACGGATCTAATTGACGCCCGGAGATTTCGGGGTTGATTCAACACTTCCGAAGTCGGGAAACTCGTTGATTCCTGGATCGAGTGCCACGGAGTCCGAACCGATGGCCTCGATCGACTCCCCCAGGACGCGCAAGCCCATGCCGTCCTCCTCATTCCAGGAACAGCGGAATCGGAGTCCGATCGGCACCGTGCCGTCAGCGCGTGGCTCATGGACCATGAGGCTTCCGAGCTTGACCAATGGCACCACCTGTTCAACTGTTTGACACTCTGGCCAAAGCTCCTCCATGGGGCCGATCTGGGTCGACAGGAGAGGGTAAATGCGCTCGGTGTAATACCGGAAGATGGCGCGTCTGGCTTGCTCGTAAATCCGTTCTTCCGCCGCGATCAGGCTCTCGACCGCATGGACTTGCTGGTTCGAAATCGACGGTCCCCGGTACTCGACGTCCAGCTTGACACCTCTCTTGGGAGCTTGCCGGCCAAATCTCGTGAGGTATTTCAGAGAAATCACATAGGGAGACTTGCCCTGCGTCTTGAGCGGACCCAGCTTGAGGGCTTCCTCGTAACGCGCCTCTCCGGGAAAGGCCATGCTCTCCAGGATGGGATCGACAAAGCTGATGGAGAACTCCTTATTATCGTCAATCCTCAGCGAGATTCGCCGCTCACCTCGGCTGAGCAGGAGGTCGACTCGTTTTCCGATCATCTGGTCCAGATGGCTGCGAACGACGATCGAGTTGGCACGCCCCGTGAAGCCGTGATCGTGGTATTCCTCAACCCACTGGTCCTGGCTGGGCATTGGATGCCCCTCTGCATCGACGGTGCCGCGTGGAACCTGCCTGACGTGAGCGGCCTGGTTAAACAGGATCTCCCATGTCTCCTGTATCTGCCAAAACGAGATGAAAATGTGAAGAGAACCGCGCCTTAGATGATACTCGCTGAGTTCGGGATGCCGCGCGCACGTGCGCCGGAGATCTGCAGGATACGAAAACGCGATTTGATCATCCACCTGCCTGTTCATTGAAGCCTTCCTACATATGCATAAGTTCACGCGAATGAGCCGCACTCAATACGCTTTCTGCATCGCGCCTTCGGCGTTCGTTACCCACGGAGTCCACGCGAGGGCCACGCGCTCGATGGCGATGTCGGCCTTGCGGGGCGTCAGCTCGATCTTCTCCAGTGGCAGGGCCTCGGGGCGGAGCATCTCGCCGAGCTTGTCGACCTCTTGCTTGAACTCGAGCTCCAGGTCGGTGAATTCCCTCAGGGCCTCGTCGAGCTCGGCCTCGGCCTGGCCGACGTCGGTTGATTGTCGCATGACGCGGCCCGCGGCCCTGGCGGCCGAACTGGCCCGGCCCACGTTCGCCTGGCTGATCGTCTTCTTGCCCAAGAATGCGCCCAGGACCGAGTTGCTGAAGGAAATGGCGGCGTCCCATTTCGACTTGCTGGCCTCGGTCTGCTCGCGATCAAGTTTCTCGCGGGCCTTGCGAACCCTTTCCTGAAGCTTGTCTCGCTTCGGTGCGTATTTGGCGCGAAGTTCCTCCAGCGCCTGGTCGCGCAGCTCGCGCGAACCCTGCACCAGCCGCACCCGGAAGTCGCGTTCCGACTCCTCGGGTCTTGAATAGGTCTTGAGCTGGGCCGAGTGCCAGATCGTCAGCTTTTGCTCGCGATAGAGATAGTTCTTCAGGGCCTTGGTCCACTCGGCATAGCACCTGGCGCGGGTCATTTCAGCGGGAAGCGGGGCGAAGGAAGCCCCCGGCTCAGGCGTCTTGTCCAGCTCGGGGACGTGGTCGGTGAACCGCTCGCCGTCGTCCCAGACATCGGCCGGCATCTCCTCGCCGATCGGCTCGAGCAAGCCCAGCGTTTCCCAGTGATCGACGCCGCATTTCTTGTCGATGTAGTGCAACCGGGCCACGCCCAGCAGCGCCGGGCGATACTCCAGCGTTGCCCCGGCATCGAACTTGCCCTTCCTTGGGATGAAGAACTCCGGGACGTCCGGCGGCACGACCGGGCGGCTGGCGGGTGTCGCGGCAGGAGGGGCCGCGGGTTGCGTCGCGGTCGGAATCGACCCGGCGCCGGGCGATCGGACCTGCGCCGATGCTGTCTTGTCCATCGTCAGCGTCTGCTTCCGCGGGGCCATCAGTGTCTGGATCTGTTCGCGGGTCAAGGGCCCGCGCAGGTAGGAGAGCGCCCAGCGGGTCTCGAAGACGGTCGGCTCGTCTTCGTGGACGTTGTTCATTAGGAAGATGCGGTTGCCCAGGCCGGAGAGGAGCCGGTCCATCGTCGCGCGATCGAAGCTGTGCCCGGCGGCGTTGGAGGCGCCTTCCAGGCCCTCGAGCACGCGCTCCTTGTCGCGCTTGGTCTGGAGCCGGCCCAGGAACCAGGTGCCGGCGTTGGAGAGCCCCTTGTAATTGAGGTCGACCGGGTTCTGCGTCGCCAGCACGACGCCCAGCCCGAAGGCGCGCGCCTGCTTGAGCAACGTCAGCATGGGCGTCTTCGACGGCGGGTTGCGCGAGGGAGGGAAGTAGCCGAAGATCTCGTCCATGTATAGCAACGCGCGCAGGCTCGACGTACCCGGCTGGGTCCTGATCCACGCGACGACCTCGTTGAGGAGAATCGTCACGAAGAACATCCGCTCGCTATCGGAGAGGTGGGCGATGGACAGGATCGACACGCGCGGCTTGCCTTCGCGGGTGTAGAGCAGACTGCCGACGTCGAGCCTTTCCCCTTCCATCCACGCCGCGAAGCCGGGCGAGGCGATGAGATTGTTCAACTTGAGCGCCAGGGCAAAGCGTTCCTTGGCGGGGAAGAATGCTTCCAGATCGATCACGCCGACCTTGTCGAAGGGCGGCGACTGCACCGCGTGAATCAAGGCGGCCAGGTCCATGTCCCGGCCCGCTCGCCAGCTCTGGTCCAGGAGATTGGCCAGCAAGATGTGCTCACGGCTGGAAACGAGGTCGGCGTCTATGCCCAGCAGGGCCAACAGCCCGGACGCGGCCGAGGCGACGCGCTCGCGATAGGCCTCTTGCTGCTCGAGCAGGGCCGGTGGCGGTGCATTGAACGAGCGAAAGACCGTCAGCGGCAGCCCCGCGCTGCTGCCTGGCGTGTAGATGGCCAGGTCGGCCGCGTCGCGGAGCCTCTGGATTCGCGTTCCGTCCTGGTTCCAGGTCTCCAGTCCTTCGCGCCAGGTTTCGGCGGTTTTCTCGGCGAACTGGTCCAGCGGCAACTCTTGCCGGGCCGCCTCGTCGGGATCGACCCAGGGGACGAAGTCCTCACCGCGAAGCTGGGGGAAGGTCAAGAGCAGGTTGCCGATGTCCCCCTTGGGGTCGATGGCGATCACGGGGATGCCGTCGATGGCCGCCTCTTCCAGGATCGAGAGACAGAGCCCCGTCTTGCCGCTGCCGGTCATCCCCAGACAGACGGCGTGCGTGGTCAGATCCTTCGACTTGTAGAGCACCAGCCCCGCGCCCGTCTCTTGCGTCGCCGGGTCATGGTTCCTGCCCAGATAAAAGACGCCCAGCTTCTCGTATTCGTCGTTCTTCATGGAACATCTCTCGAGGCGCTCAAAGAGCCCGGCCCGCCGGGCCGAGATACCTCCGCAGATCATACGGGCAGGGTGGTGGGTCAGACAATCGATCGAGTTGGGAGAAGTCGAGGGAGAATCGTACCGCCCCGTCGAGACTTCCGGCACCCTGGAGGCGTGCAAGCCTGGGCCGGAATGTTCTGACATATTGGTAACCACGAATCTAACGAATCTGACGAATCAAACGAGTCGGAGAGCAATGCGGCGACCTCCTCGGGCTACGCTTGCCGAGATTTGTGAAGAACTGATGAAGGTTGGCTTTGTTTCGCCAGAATGCCCGTGAGCCACGATGCTCCTCCTCTGACTGCCCCGCACCGGTCACAAGTGGGTTTTCCTCACGACGGAGTGTGACATTCCGTGATCTTGTCGAACTTCCCTTCGATTTTTATTGGACATCGTTACCGAGGTGACCGCTCATGGACCGCTCAAGGCCAGTCCTCCCCGGAGCGGACCCACGATCTCGTTTCCCCCTTGATCCCGGCTGGCCCCGGGGAGCCGCGATGCCGCCTCGTCTCCTGATCCGGGTTTCGCCGGGAGAATCAGAGCGAACCGGCGTGGTATCCATCTGTGTATCACCCAAAAGCCGCCATAGATTACTCCACTATACTACTAACTTCGAGAATCTTGTACGCCGGACACGATTTCGCAAGCGATTCCGT
>JBMFUH010000369.1:0-6680 GCA_049966735.1 Isosphaeraceae bacterium | reverse complement strand
CCGTCCGGCCATAGGATAACAAATTACTCGACCCTGCAAACCATGTCGTGCGCCCACCTGGTCGATCGGTTTCTGAGCGGGCTTGAGGAATTCGACCGGTTCCTGGAAGATCGCTTGGATTTCGGTTTCTTGCGCCCCGCGGTGCAACACCTCGCGTGGCTGGTGCGGGCCGATCGCAAGGAAGCGGCGGTGGTCAATCGCGAGTTTTTGGACTGGCTGTCCCGGCGGCCGCAACCAGACCGGCCGTTCTTCGCGTTCCTCAACTACTATGACGCCCACTATCCCTATCAGCTTCCGGAGCTGAGCATCCGCCGGTTCGGGGTCGCGCCGCGAGACCAGCGCGAGAGAGACCTGATCCAGAACTGGTGGCCCCAGGACAAGCGCGGTCTCTCCGCGCGGGAGATCGGCTTCGTTCGCGACTCGTATGACGACTGCCTCGCCAATCTCGATGAGCAACTTGGCCGGCTGATCGACCAGGTTGATCGACGCGATCTGGGCAATCGAACCTGGGTGATCATCGCCTCGGACCATGGAGAGAGCTTTGGCGAGCACGCCGGCGTTTTCTGCCATGGAACAAGCCTCTACCAGACAGAGCTTCATGTTCCGCTGGTGATCCTGCCTCCGGCGGGAATACCATGCGGCATCGTCGTCAAGGACACGGTGAGCCAGCGCGACCTGGCGGCGACGATTGTCGACGTCACGGGCCAGGGTGACGGCAAGCCGTTTCCCGGACAGTCGCTGGCTCGATTCTGGGACGGGTCTCAGGCGACACCGGCAGAGCCGGCCGGTCGCGCCGCCGGTCGGGCGCTCGCCGAGGTCATTCCCAACGATCCGCTGCTCCATCCGGATCGGTCGCACTGGCTCGAAGTGCACTGGCCGCTGGTCTCCTTGACCGAGGGGGACTGGGCCTACATTCGCCGTGAGGGAGACGGTCACGAAGAACTCTTTCTCCTGCGGGACGACCCCGGGGAGTCGCGCGACCTCGCGGCTGACCCGGTGGCCCGACTCCGCCTGGTACAGATGCGTGGGACATTGAGCGAACTGACGGCCGGGCCGCTTACTCCAGAGCGGTTTCATCCGTGACCAGAAGGTGGCGGGCTGAACGTGGAGCAGCCGGAGGCATCGGGCAAACGAGTGATGAGACCCATGCTCACCGCACTGTCTCTCCAGCGCCGCAGTCCCCCCTCCAGCGATATCGCCCACGCCGCCGTCAGGGCGAAGCATCCCACGCCACCTTTCTGCACCCCTATGCAAGGCTTGGGGTTGGGGCCATCAGTCGGTGGCCATCAGTCGGTGGTAGTTCGCCAGACCGGACTCACCCTTACTCGCGTAATAATCGGCCATAAGCCGGTGAGTGGGCGCGTGTCGTGCATCGATACGGAGGATATCTTTCGCCCATTTCAGCCCCTCTTCGCTGTGGCCATGCTCGAACATCCAGACGGCCACTTGATAGCGCGAGACCAGGTCTCGGGGGTTCGCGAGGACTTTCGAACGGAGCGTCAGTACCAGGTCTTGCGTCTCGCGAAGTTTCGCCGCGAGGTCGTTCTGGACTTTCGCCTCTGCCTCGTTCCCAGTGAGCCGCAGCGCCTGGGCGTAGGCGTAGCGGATCTCGCGGTCGCTAGGCTCAATCTCGGTCAGCATGCGGAGCCTTTGGCAGGCCTTCTCGTATCGTCGCTGGCGGAGCTCGATCTGGGCAAGTTCTCGATTCGCATCAAGCTGGCGGGGATTGGCCTGGAGCGCGTCCTGGAAATACTGGGTTGCGGCTTCAATTTCTCCTCGCCGGAGTACGTTTCGTCCCAGGCCGACCAGGGCGACGGCATCCCCGGGATTCTGCTTCAGGTACTCCTTGTATTCTCGTTCACTTTCCTCGGACTTGCCCCCGTTGGCAAGCTCTTCGGCCAGGCCAAGGCGAGCTTTTTTCAGGGTGGGATCACGGTCCAGGGCGGCGCGATAGTTCTGGATGATGGTGGAGGCCTCTCCGGCGGAGCGAGTCTCGATCTCATTCCGCCACAGGTAGGGCTGGGGATCGTCCGGGGCCAGCGTTTTGCAGCGCTCGATCGGGTCAGCGGCCTCGTTCAGGCGATAGGATGACAAGTAACCGCGGGCCAGCTCCCGCGCCACGTCGAGTTTCGGTTCCAGCTCTTCCCGGTAGGCCTGAAGCAGGACGGGCTCGGCCTCGAGGAAGTAGTTGGACCGGGCCTGGATGATCGCCATCAGGCAAGACAGCAATTTCTGGTCGAAACCCAACCGAAAAGCTTGCTGGATGGCCGCGAACGCCTCGTCGGGCCGATCGTCGTCCATGGCCAACCGGGCCTGGTAATAGTGGGCCTCGGCCGATTGGGGCTCCATCTCGAGCCACCGGCGAAGCGCCAGTTTGGCCTGATCGCGCTTCCTCGCGTTTGTGAGTTCGCGAACCGTCCGGGCCAGACTCGAGGCCCGATAGCGCACATAAGTGTAATACGTGCCCAGGGCGCACAGTGGCACGGCGATGACCAAGACGAGCGCCAGACGATGCCACCGCCTCGTCTTGGCGGCAGCACCAGCAGCCTCAGGACCTCGCGGTTTCTTGATCATACCGGAGAACGACATCGTTGTCCGTTGCGGTCCCATGGTTCACTCTTGTCAGCACGTGATGCTTCCGGAGCGCCAAAAGTGCCGGGAACCGATTCTTGCGAGAAACGGCAAGAGACCACCTTTCGGTTTCTTACACGAATGGTACTCGGAAATCCCTATGTTCGGTTCGTTCTCGCACCAGGGATGGTCAAAAGTCGCTTCCAATGGGAAAAGGATCAGTGGTTGCAGCATACCATCCCTGTTCCGAATTAGAAAGCCGACTTGATTCAGAGTACTCCATGGTGGATTTCTGTCAAGGTCAAGTCGAACCAGCAGGCGATGGAGAGGAAGGCCCTTCCCGAGACCCCCGTGAACCCGATGTTCCAGCCGTGGCACCCTCCTTCGATCGGATCAAGCAATCAAACCCATAAAGCAAATCTTCCCGGTTGGAGTAAGGGCCCGGACGATACGCGCGCGAGCCGACGCCGAGCTGCATCTGTTCGCAGACGTGCCAGTCCTGGCGGTTGGTCATGTCCCAGAAGGCCACTGCCCCGTCGGAGCTGAGGCCGGGCTCGCCCAATGCGTCGGGATGGAAGTGCCACTCGCAGACGATCTCGGTCCTGTCCACGGCCCGGGGCCAGAGGGTGTGGGTCATCATGTGGTCGGGGTGCAGGCTCAGAAGCAGGTTGGGCAGCAGGGCATAGTAATAGACCCGATGACACTCCTCGTCGGGGAGGCCGGGAAGGCAGCTTCGGTGTCGCTTGCCATCGTCCATCTGGGGCGCGGCCACGAGCCGACCGGAGAGATCGTAGCTCCAGGCATGGTACGGGCCTGTCAGTTTCCCGGCGAGGTGCCCATGGTCCGCCTCGCAAAGTCGAGTGCCCCGATGGCGGCAGACGTTGTAAAAGGCGCGGCAGATGTCAGCGTCATCCCGTGTGATGATGACGCTTTCACCGCCAACGCTTCGTAACACGTAATCGCCGGGGCGGGCTAGCTCTTCCGCCCTGCCGGCATGAATCCAGTTGCCGAAGAAGAACCGTTCCAGCTCGGACCGGAACGTCTCGGGATCGGTGTAGTAGCGGGCAGAGAGACTCAATGCCTCTGGAGGCAGAGCACCGCGCGGCTTTTCGTGCACGCTCATGGGGTTTTCTCGTCGGCCGCGGCATCCTTCATTTCTTGATCAGCCAGACCTCGGCCACCTGACAGCCACGGCCGTTGCCTCCTTTGCCGGGCTCCTGACGCCAGGTGAGGATGAGGTTGCCGTCCTGGGTAGCCCCGGCCGGGATGTCAAACTCGACGGGGACAGGTGGATTGGGCTTCTTGTACCAGCCGTGGACCTCAACCTCATCGGCATCGAGCCGGATCTGGTTGCGAAAGCTGTCACCGGCGTAGACGACCCGGACCTTGTAGCGGCCCCGCGCTTCCAAGCCGTCATAGTGCATCCTCAGCGGGGCGTCGTGCAACGTCTGGGCATTCCGACACCAGGCCAAGGGCCAGCCGGCCCTCGAGCCGAAACCAACGAGCGACGAGTGGCGGAAATCAGGGTCACTGGCGCTCTGGGAATCGTGAACCAGGTGCGGCTGCTTCGTGAGGTTTCCCAGGTCGTCGTAGAATCCGCCCGGACCAGGGTCGGTCCGGTGCACGATGGCCTCGATCGCGCGCAGGCGGTCTGCCTCGTTTTTCAGCTTTTTCACCTTCGCGAGCTGATCGTGCAGCCAGAGCCGGTCATTGAGCGGGACATCCAGCGTGTCCAGGTTGGCGCCACGATCCACGGCGATGGCATCAAAGAACGGAACGCTCAGTTGCATCCGAATGCTCACGAAGAGGTCTTCCGCCAGGTTGTGAATTCTCCCACGCAGCGCCTGCTGATCGAACTGAAGGCGGGACCGGTCGAAGATCGCCTCGACGGCCTTGATCGCCTCCAGCGATCCTTTCTGGGAAGCCTTCCCGAGCGCCTCGTAGGCATGTTTCTCGACATCGGTCTCGGCGATCAGCCGCTTGCGGACATAGCTGTCGTAGCTGGCCCGGTAGAGTGCCTGCTGGAACCGCCAGTTGGAGAGGATCTGGGGATTGGCGGTTCCCCACAGTTCGTGAAACTGACGGAACGTCTTCTCGACCGCGGCGTGCGGCAGCAAGGGCCCTTGCCAGTTCCGCTCCAGCGCGAACAGTCCCCGCGCGAACTCATCGGCGACTTCCTCGCCGATGAAGGCCCGCGCGTATTGCCGCAGCAGCTCCTCGACATCCGCCCCGGGGCCCCAGCCCAGCCCGCTCCAGATACATTTGTTCACATCATCATTGCAGCCTTCGGAGTAGGTGATGAAGCCGATCGAACCGGGCTGGTAGTAATGAAAGATGTCGGCATGCCCCCTGGGCCGGGGATTGATGACCTCGCGTCCCTCCGTGAGCGAGAACGCCAGGTCCCAGTCGGGAACGGGAAACTGGCATTGCTGGCTGTGCGTGATGTCGGGATATGTCCGAATTGGGTAGCGAGCCGGCACAGCCTTGCGCAGGTCGGCCATACTGACCCGTACCTGCGGGCCGTGGACGATTCCGGACAGCCAGGGCAGCTCTCGCGTGTTCACGATCTTCAGGAACTGGTCGAGCCAGTCCTGATTGAATCCCTGAGGCGAGACCCAGAGGGTGGCCCTGGGATGCGAGCGATGCAAGACCTCGGCCACCTTGCCCAGAAACGGCAAAAGGACCGCAGGCGCCGTGTGGCCGGGATCGCCGCCGGGTACGAAGACCGCATCGAGGCGGGGCAGCCCGCGGAAGACGTCGTCCCATTCCCGGAGTGCGAACGCGACGGTGGCGGGATCGGCGTAGTCCTTGTCCATCGCGGGGTACCAGATCCAGCAGTCGAGGCCATACGCGTCCAACAGCTTCGACATGCCGACCATCATCTGAAGCGGCGGCCGGGGAAAGTGCGGACTGTCGGAATCGTCATCCGAGCGGGGCGGAATCAACTCGACGGCGTTGGTGCCGAAGATCGCCAGGTCGCGAATGTACCGCTCCCATTGCGGCAGGTCCCAGCCGTCGTACGAGTTGGTCTTGGGCCGGTAGCCAAGCTGATGGCCGCGGAGCGAATATTTGGGCGCGGTCTCGATCTGGAAGGCCGCCGGCAGAAGAACCTTGCCATCGGTCGTTCGCAGCTCGCGGAGCAGCCGGCCCACTCCAAAGAGCACCCCGCGCGCATCGTTGCCGACGACGAGCACCGCCGGCCCATTGATCTCGGTGCGGATGAAATAGCCCTCGTGCTCCGTCTTGCGCGGCTGGTCGCGAAGCGGTCCGGCGAACGGCCCCGCGAAACCGGCGATCGCGGAGGCTGGTCCGACCGCGACCACAGGCCCCGGCGCATCCGGCCAACGGTTGGCGACCTTCCAGCGGATTCCCGAGCGCCTGGTCACATCCTCAACGAGCAGATCGATGGCCTTCCGCTCGGGACCGGCAAGCGACCGCGGCGTCACAACCACGGCCCTCGAAAGATCGACCATGGATTCAACTTCAGAGCGAACCGACGGAGTGAAGGTCAGCCCAATCAGAGCCACCAGGACAATCGCGGCTTCCCCAGGGTGGCAGGACAACCTGAAGACCGAACCTCCGGTCAAGCGCCCCCATTCCATATCCTCGTTCATCTGGCCGTTCCTTCTTCGGTGAGCTTTCAGATCCAGCCGGTTTGATCAGCCCCATGTTAAGACCTGAGCCGCGACAAACCAAGCAGGTCGATCGACGATCTTGCCGGCCCTGTCCCGAGCCGAAACGAGGTGTCCGCGCCATCCCATTCCCGGCAAGTGATCACCAATGTTCGCGGGAGACATGAAATCATGAGATGGCTGAGGCCGGCCGTAACTGGCGGCCATGATGTGGAGGCGCTGGGCGAGAAATGTCCGTGTCAAGAAACCTCGGGGGGCCACGTCCGGATGGCGCGAAGCCAGGGACAAGCAGCGGGCTACGTCCCTTTGGCGCCGAGTCAAGAGACGTGAGACATGGACGCCCGAGGCCGGGTCTTGTCTGAGTAATCGTCAGTGTGAGGAATGTCAGGCGGGGCTGGCAGCGGTAGCCGTCAAGCCGATGGCTTCCGCGTACTTCAGGTAGGTCTCGACCGATGCGATCACAACACGGGCCTCGAC
>JBMFUH010000368.1:0-6707 GCA_049966735.1 Isosphaeraceae bacterium | reverse complement strand
CTAGATAACATACCGGAAGCAGAGATGGAACTGGTCGAGCCGATCGTGGAGAATCTCCTCGATCCGCTTCCGCGCCGGAAGCACGGCAAATGGCAGGGCGTGTACGTCGATCGGCTGATTCCCAAAGAGTCAGCGAAAACGCCAACGGGAAAGCCGGCACGGACCGTCCCCGGTGGTCAGGCGATGATGGGCCCAGGGATGATGCTCTCGCGGCCGTCGGCGCCTCGGCAGTTCCCGCCCGAGGTGATGATGCGTTCCTTCGACTTCAGCGCCATGCCCGGTGAGACATATCGTTATCGGGCACGAGTCGTGGTCTTCAACATACAATACACCCACGGTCAGCCCGAATTCCTCTTCAGCCAGTGGAGCCAGCCCACGAACGCGGTCAAGGTGCCATGACTTGGCCCTGAGGTAGTCGAAGCCCATTCTGCCATTTCGTGAACCTTCACCGGGGGGAAAGGTGATCAACTTCATCAAGCTGTGGGATGTCGCATCAGGAAACCTGAAATGGACCTCGACCGAGGGCGATCTGGGCATGGTGTTGTTGCTGGTGTTCTCGCCTGACGCCGAGTCGCACTACTGCCGCGACGCGACGGCTACCAGTCGCATCCACGCCTGGACCGGTCAAACCCGGCAAGACCTGATGAAAGCGAGTAGCAGCCGATCCAGATAGCGGCTGGTTTCACGCTCGATTCGACCGCAGGGTACCGACGATCTGGCGGAGATCGGTGATGCCGGCTTCGTCGAGCAGCCGGGTCAAGTCGTCGAGCAGCGTTTCCGAGGCGGCGGGATTGTAGAAAGTCGCCGTGCCTACCTGGATCGCGGATGCGCCGGCGACCAGAAACTCGAGGGCGTCGGTGGCGCTGGCGATGCCGCCGATGCCGATCACGGGAAAGCCGGGCAAGGCCCGGGCGACTTCCCAGACGTTCCGCAACGCGACCGGCTTGATGGCCGGCCCGCTCAGGCCGCCGATGTCGTTGGCCAGGATCGGCCTGCGCCGCCTCCAGTCGACGGCCATCCCTTTGATCGTGTTGATCAGGCTGACCGCGTCAGCGCCGGCCTCGGCCGCGGCGGCGGCGATCGGCACAAGGTCGGTGACGTTGGGCGTGAGCTTGGCGATGATCGGCAACGGACAGGCCGCCCGGACGCGCCTGACCAGCCGCCCCACTGCCCCGGCGTCGATTCCCAGGTCCAGACCGTGGCTCACGTTGGGACAGGAAATGTTCAGCTCGATTGCCGTCAAGCCCGTCTCGTTGCCCAGCATCTCGGCCAGCGCGACGAACTGGTCCTCATCCTCGCCGGCGATGTTGGCGATCACTGCGGTTCCCACTGTTCGGAGGTAGGGCAGATGATGCTCGCGGAAGTGCGCGATGCCGTCGTTGTCCAGGCCGATGGCATTGAGCAATCCGGACGCGGTCTCGACGGTCCGGGGCGTTGGGTTCCCCGCGCGGGGGCGGAAGGTCACCGTCTTGGGAATGACCCCGCCCAGCCGTTCCAGATGGACGAAGCCCGCAAGTTCACGGACATAGCCGAACGTCCCCGAAGCAACCAGAACCGGGTTTCGCAACGCGATGCGGCCCAGCTTCACTCGCGGATCAACCACGGACAGACTCGCTTTCTAATTCTTCCCGACACGAGACAACGGCCGCCGGATCACTCTGGATGATTGTCGAATCTCCGCAAGCAACACGCCAGGCAAAAGCACCCGCGAATCGTGAATTGCAGGGAGTTCCATCCCGATCGTCTCATTCTTCACGTTCGCTCGCGTCGATAAAACACCTGGGAAAGACGGCAGCGGTGCACCAGATTCGGATCGTCGCGGCACCTTGACGTCATGCGTGGTGATTCCACAGCATTCCGCCTGTAAATGGAGTCAGGCGTGCATGAGAGCTGTGCGGCGGGTGATCCTCACTGCGATCGCGTTTCCGCTCGTTCTGGCCGGGCCAGGGGCGCGATGGTCCGCGGCTCAGGTTACCCTGGCCGATGACATCATTTTCGCGACTCAAGGGAAGGAAAACGCCGCGAAGAGTCAGCGAACGGCCCTGGGACGAATTCCGGGCACCCGGGTTAGCCCGTATCGTCGCAGCCCCGGCTCAACGGACGTACAGCTCGGGCTGGACCCGCGCCGCACGCTCGCGCCGTTTGTCTCGCCGGTGCCGCAATCCGCCGGCTCGACGGTCTCCGCCGGGCTGGGATCCGGGTCGCGTCGTTCGTTCGCGGAGACGGGTCAGACGGGCGAACCACCCGGCCGGCCAGGGATGTCGCAACCGGGGGCTCTGTCTGCTCGAACGTGGCCGGGAGCGGGGTTCTGGGATACCCTGGATAGCGACGAGGGATCGCCGGACGGTCTGACCCTGGACCAGGCGATCGAGCGTGTGGTTCGCTGCAACCCCGAGCTGAGATCGAAGTATCTGGAGATTCCTCAGGCCCAGGCCGACGTCTTGACGGAAGGCCTGCGCGAGAACCCCCTGCTCTTCTACTCCAGCGACGGCGTTCCGTACGGTGGTTACTCGCGGACGCGTCCGGGCGATATCAACCACGGGGTGAGCGTCGTCTTCCCCATCGATTACTCGGGCAAGCGCCGGGCGCGGACGGCTGTCGCCGAGCGGGAGAAGTCGGAGCTGGAGGCCCAGTATCGCAATGCCGTCCGCCAGACAATCGACGAGATGGGGCAGGCATACGTGCGTGTCCTCGTGCAGCGGCGATCCGTCCGCTCGGCCGGTCAGACGCTCGGGCTGCTCGACCAGCTTCTGGCACGAGCCAGGGCCAAGGTTCCCCGCGGCGACGAGCAAGAGGAGCTGATCGACGACCTGACGATCGAGCGCGAGCTGGCCGCGAAATCGTGGCGCGACGAGAAAGGGCGCTACGAGGCAGAAAAGGAGAAGCTCGGCGATCTGCTCGACCTTTCCGACCAGGAAACCCAGGCACTGGAGTTGCGCGGGGCCATCCATGACCTGGGTCCCAGGCTGCCACCGATCGACGTGCTGATTTCCATCGCGCTGGGGCAACGGCCCGACCTGGCCGCGTATCACCTGGGCACCCACAGGGCCCAGGCCATGCTGATCCGGGAACAGGCCGAGCGCTTTCCCAACGCCTACTTCCTGTACACCCCCTTCGAGTACCGGGACAACTCGCAAGTGGGCCAGAACAGCGCGAGATCCTGGGGCGCGGGCCTTTTTGTTTCGGCTCCTCTCTTCAACCACAACCAGGGAAATCTCAAGCGAGCTCGCCTGAACATCGATCAGAGCCAGATCGAGGCCGCGGCGATGGAGAAGAGGGTGATTGCCGAGGTCCGTCAGGCAGCGCGGGAATTCGACGATTCCTACGAAGACGCGTCACGCTGGAAAGAGGTCGTGCTTCCGGCCGTCCGCCGCAAGAGCGATCGAGCCTGGCGACGATACGCCTCGGGCAAACTGGCCGCCCGGGAATTCCTGGATCGCGAGCGCGAGAACGGGGGACTCCTCCGTCAATACGCCGACACGCTCGGCCGCCACCGGCTCAACGCGCTGAAAGTGAATACGGCCGTTGGCCGCAGGGTTTTGCCCTGATCAAAAGTCAAAGCTCGTCATAAGCGGGCCGCGCCGGCTTGAGCGGCCTCTCGGAATGTCCGCGGCCAGCCGAAGGATACCGGCGCGCGAAGGCGCGCGCGATCCAGCGGGCCCACCGCAACGGGAGGCAGTAGAGGCCCATGAGCGAATTCTCCCTCGTGGTTGAGACCGGAGCGGACGTCTCGAGCGCAGCGCCATACCATCTCTTCGGATCAGGCGACCGATTATTGTATGCGGCTGATCCCCTGAGTGAACTGCCGGACACTTTCTCGTCGCGTTTCTCCGCGTGGACAGCTCGTGATAGAATGGCGTCCAGTCGAGAGCGACGGGACGAATCAGCGAAGGGAGCCTCTCAATGAGCACAGCAGGGACCATGCCCCCCGGGCAAGCCCAGTCGGTGTCCTTGATCCCGCCGATGTCCGGGACGGCAGGGCAGGCCGCTGTGGAGCCTCTGTTCGAGGTGGTCGACGGCAAGATCGAGGAGAAAAAGATCGGAGCCCGGGAGATTGAGATCGCGACGATTCTCACCGGTCACCTTTTCCAGTGTGTCCGAGAGCATCGATCGGGGCGGGTTCTTGTCGAATTCGTCTTCCGCATCATCGTTGAAAAGGACCTCCAGCGCCGACCGGACGTCGCGTTCGTGTCCCACGCGCGCTGGCCTTTTCATCGGCGAGTGCCCGATCTGCCGGTTTGGGACATGGCGCCCGACCTGGCAATCGAGGTCATCAGCCAGAGTAATTCGGCGTTCCAGGTTCAGGACAAGATCCACGATTACTTCGAGGCCGGTGTTCGGCAGGTCTGGGTGATCTATCCCAAGCAAGCCGAAGTCTATGTTTATTCATCGCCCAAGCAAGTCCAGATACTCGGGATCGGCCAGGACATCGAGGGGGGCGACCTGCTGCCCGGCTTCCGCCTGCCCGTGGCCCATCTGTTCGAAGACGATCCCGAGTGACCGATCAATCGACTCGTCCAGCAGACTCAACCTGTCTTTGAACGATTGAAAGGAGATACAGAATGAGCACTGTTCCAGCGAGGCACTCCGGGGAGCTAGTCGTATCCGGCGACATCCTTTATGAAGTCATTGACGGTCAAATCGAGGAGAAAGTGATAGGATCTTACGAAACGGGCATCGCATCCGTTCTCATCCGGGTTCTCGCGCCGTTCGCGAGTACCAACCGGCTGGGACAGGTCTTCAGTGAAATGCTGTTCCGCATCAACATCGCCAAGGACCTTCAGCGCCGGCCCGACCTGGCATTCGTCTCGCATGCCCGCTGGCCATACAATCGACGGCCGCCGAGAGGTTCTTTCTGGGACATGGTCCCCGACCTGGCGATCGAGGTCGTCAGCCCGACCAATTCCGCATTTCAAGTTCAAAAGAAGATTCATAGTTATTTCGAAGCAGGTGTTGTTCAGGTCTGGGTGATCTACCCCGATGAAAAAGAAGTCTACGTCTATGCCTCGCCCACCAGGATCACGGTCCTTCAGGTCGGCCAGGACATCGAGGGGGGCGACCTGCTGCCCGGCTTCCGCCTGCCCGTGGCGAATCTGTTCGAGGACGATCCCGAGTGACCGATCAATCCCGTGACTGGTCGACCCAAGTTGACCGCTGAAGGAGCGGCCTTTGATGCCCACCATGACCGAGCTTTCCTCTCCCGCCCTCAACCACCTGCGCGATCGGATCGCCCGGGAAACCCGCGCGGAGGTGTATTTCGACCGCGGCCGCCGCGGGCTCTATGCGACCGACGCCAGTCTGTACCAGATCGACCCGCTAGGCGTGGTCGTGCCCCGGACGGTTGACGATGTGATCTCCACGGTGCGGATCGCCGCGGAGGAGCAGTTGGCGATCGTCCCCCGAGGAGGCGCCACCAGCCTCTCCGGCCAGACCGTGGGCGCCGCGATCGTCATCGATTTCTCCAAGTATCTCAACCGCATCGGCATCGTCGACCGCGACGCGCTGACCGTGCGCGTGGAACCGGGCGTCGTCCTCGACCAGCTCAACGCCCACCTGAAGCCGCTGGGGCTGATGTTCGGCCCGGACGTCTCCACCAGCGACCGGGCCACGATCGGCGGGATGATCGGCAACAACTCCGCCGGCGCGCGGTCGCTCCGCTACGGCAAGACGGTCGATCACGTGCGCGCCCTCGACGCCGTGCTGGCCGACGGTACGCCGGTCAAGCTGGGTCCCCTCTCGGAAGCAGAACTGGCGGAGACCTGTCTGCGTGACGATGCCGCCGGCCGCATCCACCGCGCCGTGCGCGACACCGTGGCCGCGCATCGACAGGCCATCATCGATCGATTCCCACACATCCTCCGCCGGGTCAGCGGCTACAATCTGGACGAATTCATTCCCGGGGTGCCGGTGCGGCCGTTGGGCTGGGTCGACGACCCCTGGCAGTTCAACCTGGCCCGGCTCGTCATCGGTTCCGAGGGATCGCTGGCTGTGGTCACGGGCGCCGATCTCAAGGTCGTGCCGATTCCGCCGGCGCAAGGACTGGTCGTACTCTCGTTCGCCACCATCCCCGCCGCGCTCGATCGCCTGGCCGAGATCGTGGCGACCGGTCCGGTGGCCGTCGAGATGCTCGACCGGATGATCCTCGACCTGGCCGCCGAGAATCCGCTCTATTCCCAGTATGTGAACTTCGCCGAGGGGCGGCCCGCCGCGGTCCTGGCCGCCCAGTTCTACGCCGGCTCGCAGGACGAGCTGACCGCTCAGGCCGAGGACCTGATCCAGCGATTCGAAGGCCGACCGGGCGTTCTGGGCATCCGCAAGAGCCTCACCAACGCGGCCAAGGATGCGTTCTGGAAGGTGCGCAAGGCCGGGTTCTCGCTGCTCATGGCCATGGTGGGCGACGCCAAGCCAATCGCCTTCGTCGAGGACACGGCCGTCAACCCCGAGCGGCTGCCGGCGTTCTATGATCGGTTCGAAGCGATCGTCAGGCGGCACGGTCTGCGGGCCGCGTGCTACGGCCATGCCGACGTCGGCTGCCTGCACATCCGGCCGATCATCAACGTCAAGTCGATCGAAGGCGTGGAGCAGGTGCGGTCGATCGCTCGCGAGGTCTCCGACCTGGTCGTCGAGTTCGGCGGCTCGATGAGCGGCGAGCACGGCGACGGCCTGGCCCGTAGTCTCTGGAACCGCAAGCTCTTCGGCCCGGAGGT
>JBMFUH010000367.1:0-6715 GCA_049966735.1 Isosphaeraceae bacterium | reverse complement strand
GTCTGATGCGCACTTCGCGCGTCAACCTACTCAGTTCCTCGTATCTCTTCCTGCGTCGTTCTTCTGGGCTGATCGCGCCGGGGAGGAAAAGGAAACGGAGTTTCAAGTCCGTGTCCTCGTCCTGTACGGTCACGCCGAACTTGCCCAGGGTCTCCAGGATTCGTCGCACCCCCTTGATCTTGCAGCCCACAAGCTCACGGGACTCCATCGCCAGGTAGACGGTGAGCAACTCGTCCACTCGTTCCGCGTAGTGGTCGTCACCGCTCGCGAAGTAGGTGAGGAAGTCGCCGTCTCGCGAGTAATAGGGACGGGCTCGAATCCCTTGGCTTCCCTCTCACTCAGGTAAGTCATCAGGTCTTCGGCCATGTCTGCCTCCCAAATGCGGACTCGAAGGCGGCTCCGGGCGGTTGAACCACGCCATAAGTGTAAACGATCCGAAGCCGCCGGCAACCCGCAACGTTTCAAGACACCGAACACTAGACACCAAACACATGGCAAGCCGCAGCGGTTCACCCGCTTGACAGTCCCAGGGGCGTTCTCCTAGGATAAACCGCTTGATATGGAAAAAAGGCCGGGAAGGTGGGGCCCGTGGGCGGGATCGCCGGTCGCGGCGGGTCGCGGCGGGCGGATCGTCCCGGTGTCGATTTCTCAGGGATCTTTCGGGGTGCGGAGCCGGGATTGTCCTCCCGGTTGCGGCATCCCGTCATCGTTTTCATGAACCTCGCATTCGGGATCGAGTCAACGGACGGAGATTGATGTCATGAGGGTGGCCCTGGATGCGATGGGGGGCGATTTCGCACCCGGACCAATCGTCGCGGGTGCCGTCGAGGCCGTGCGCGACCAGCCCGAGCTGATCACGGTGCTGGTGGGTGACCGGGAACGGGTCGAGGCCGAGCTGGCCAAGGCGGAAAACGCTCCGCTGGACCGCCTGCCCATCGTTCATGCCAGCCAGATCATCGGCATGGAGGAGAAGCCGGTCGAGGCCCTACGCAGGAAGCGAGACAGCTCGATCTCGAAGTGCTGGGGACTCTTGGCCGCCGGCGAGGTGGAGGCCGTCGTG
The DNA here is from genome assembly GCA_049966735.1 of Isosphaeraceae bacterium. GTDB lineage: Bacteria > Planctomycetota > Planctomycetia > Isosphaerales > Isosphaeraceae > Aquisphaera. Next base: position 5,655 of record JBMFUH010000367.1, on the reverse strand, counting down.
TCGGCCGGCAACACCGGTGCCATGGTGGCCTCGGCGCTCTTCAACGTCAAGATGTTCCTCCCCGGCGTGCGCAGGCCTGGCATCGCCGCGATCTTCCCCTCGCACCAGGGACCGATCGTGATCATCGACGTCGGCGCCAACATGAACGCCAAGGCCGAAGACCTGTATCAGTATGGCATCATGGGGTCGATCTACGCCGAGGAGATCCTGGGCGTGACGCACCCGCGGATCGGCCTCTTGAACGTGGGGACCGAGGATGAGAAGGGGACCGACCTCACCCGTGCCGCCCGGGCCCTGTACCATGAAAGCCCCTGGGCCAACCGGTTCGTGGGCAACGTCGAGGGCCGCGACATCTACGAAGGGCACGTCCGCGTGGTCATCTGCGACGGCTTCGTGGGCAACGTGCTCTTGAAGGCCGGCGAGGGGGCCGTGGAGTTCCTCTTCTCGACCCTCCGTGAGGAACTGGCCAGGCTCTTGCCGCAAATTCCCAGCGGGGCCGGCCACCGGATCGCCGAGAGCCTGCACCAGCTCAAGAGCCGGTTCGAGTACGAGGAATTCGGCGGCGGACCGCTGCTGGGCATCCGCGGTGGCTGCATCATCTGCCATGGCGCATCCGGCGCACGAGCCATCAAGAACGCCCTCCGGGTTGCCCACGCGATGGCCACGGAGAGACTGAACGACCGGATCGTGGCGCAGCTTGGCGCCAAGCGCGAGGCTGAACCGACCCCGTCCGCGGTCCCGGAGAGCGCCGGCGAGAGCCAGGCATGAGAGGTGCGCAGCAGCTTCTGCCTTGAGAAACTTGCCCGAGGTTCATTCACTCATGTCCAAGATCGCATTTCTCTTCCCCGGTCAGGGTGCGCAGGCCGTCGGCATGTGCAAGGAGCTTGACCAGGAGCTTCCCGCCGTCCGTGCTCTGTTTGACCGCGCGAACGAGGTGCTGGGCTTCGACCTGCGCACGCTCTGTTTCGAAGGGCCGGCCGATGCGCTGGAAGCGACCGACATCAGTCAGCCAGCCATCTTCGTGGCTAGCCTGGCGGCACTCGAGAGCCTGAAGGCCAGCCAGCCGGCGGTCGTCGAGGCCTGCCAAGGGGCGGCCGGGCTGAGCCTGGGCGAGTACACAGCGCTCGTGTTCGCCGGAGCGATGGACTTCGCGGCCGGGCTGGAGGTGGTGCGCCGGCGCGGGCAGGCCATGCAGGCGGCCTCGCTGGCGACCAGAAGCGGCATGACCAGCGTTCTGGGACTGGACGAGGCCAAGGTCGACGAGCTCTGCCAGCGCGTCACGCCTCATGGACGGCTCTGGAAGGCCAACATGCTCGGGCCGGGAAACATCGCGGTTTCCGGCGATGCCGCCGCGCTCGATGCGGTTGAGCCGATCGCTGCCGAACTGGGCGCGATGAAGGCCGTGCGCCTGGCCGTCGCGGGAGCCTTTCACACCCCGATCATGAAGCCGGCCGACGAGCAGCTCGCGGAGGTCCTGGCCCGGACCGACATTCACCCTCCGCGGATTCCGGTTTACTCCAATGTCACCGCGGCGCCCCATTCGTCGGACCCGGAAGTGATCGCCCGGACGCTGGCCACCCAGGTGACCCAGAGCGTGCGCTGGGAGGAATCGATGCGGCGCATGCTCGCCGAGGGCTTCGACGCGTTCTACGAGATCGGCCCCGGCCGCGTCCTCACCGCGCTCTTGAAGCGGATCAACCGCAAAGCCTCGTGTACGCCCATCCCGGCGAGATAGAATGATTCTCGGTGCGATCCGAGTCACCAGAACTCGGCTACCGTGATCGCGAGGAGGGCCCGACCATGAGTACCACGCGCGTTCGGAGATCGCCCAGGGCCCGCTACGGCCCGTGGTCCAACGGCATGCTGATGACTCCCGAGGAGTTCGATGAGTCTGACGACTTCGACGAGAATTACAGTTACGAACTGATTCACGAGGTACTGATCGTGAGCCCACCACCGGGAGAATCCGAAAGAGGACCAAACGACGAACTGGGCCGGCTTTTGCTGAACCGCAGGGAAGGCCATCCGGAAGGACGAATGCTGGACGCGACCCTTCCCGAGCAGACCATCGCATGCGGCGCGTGGAATCGTCGCCGCGCCGATCGAGTCGTCTGGATTGGCCTGGGCAGACTTCCGGAAATCGGCAAGGACGTCCCCGCGATCGCCATCGAGTTCGTCTCCCAGCGGCGGCGGGACCGTGTGCGGGATTACGAGGAAAAGCGGCGCGAATATGCTCTGGCGGGCGTTCAGGAATACTGGATCATCGACCGGTTCCAGCGGACCATGACGGTCGCGCGGCAGGCGCGGCCGGAGCCGATTGTGCTCATCATCAAGGAAAACGAGGTTTACACCACGCCGCTTCTTCCCGGCTTCGAGCTTCCCCTGGCCCGGCTCTTGAAGCTGGCGGATGACTGGGCGCGCCGCGCGAAGAAGAAAGGCCAATAATCAAATGGGGCCGGCCTTCGTCGCGGTGATTCTCGCCGAAGGGCCGACCCCATTTCGATTTCAACAGTGCGCGATGATCGTCATCAGCCGGCTCAGTAGGAGTTGGCCGAGATCGTTTCGCCCATTGACTCGGTGCCCAAAGACCACCATGCCTGGAACGAGATGGAATTCTTGATGAACTTCACGCTGCCGTCGCAGAAGAGGGTGTTGACTCCGCCGGGATGATTGCTGTTGGCATTCTCGAAGTGATCGTGCTCAGCCTGCGCACAGCAGCCTACCCGGCAGCCGCTCCACTTGGTGTAGTTGGGCGGGTAAACGGTGTTGAACATCGAGTAGCCCATCGCGCCGCAGCCCCAGTGCTCGCCGCGGCCTTGCTGGCCGGTGGTCAAGAACATTTGGTAGCAGATCTGGTTCTGCTGTTGAAGCAACTGGACCGCGTTGGGAACCGTTTCGACGTTGGTCAGGGAGTCTATGCCGACGCCGGTCACGTTTCCGGTCGCGTTGCCCGGATACGGGCCGTAGTACTTCGCACCAACCAGTGCCTCGGAATAGGCAATGGTGTTGGAGGTTCCGTCCGTGATGTCCGCGATGGTGCTCCCCCGCGCATAGCCGAACACGCCGGTCGTACTGACCGAGCCGGGGTTGCTGCAGCAGTTCCACGTCGTGGTGCCGATCGAGGCACAGTAGCTATTGAGACGGGCCGATGCGCTATCTCGGTAGCCCGCGTTGCCATCGGACGGGCAGAGGAATGTGGCAATCTGACTCTCGTAGACCGTGGAGTTGATGTAGTAGCAGGTGTTCCAGGCGACCGAGAAGCTGAAGTTGGCGGCGTTGTAGAGGGGAGCCTGCTCCAGGTATCCCAGCATCATCCCCTGGGCACTCCAGCTATCCCAGGCGGGAAATCCGACGGTGGGGGGTGGGTTGCCGTAAGTGTATGGCGACTGGGACCCGCCCATCGGAAAGGTGTTGTTCGAGGTGTGGTAGTTGTGCATGGCGAGGCCAATCTGTTTGAGATTGTTCACGCACTGGGATCGTCGGGCCGCCTCGCGCGCCGACTGGACGGCAGGCAAGAGCAGCGTGATCAGGACTGCGATGATGGCGATGACCACCAACAATTCAATCAGGGTGAACCCAACAATTCAATCAGGGTGAACCCGAGGCGATTGCGTTTGTGCATGGTGAACACCTCAAGAAAACGAGGACGAGACCTGACAAGACAGACGCGAGAATCAAACCAGGAGATGACATGCGCGAAGCAAGGCGAATTCTCCCGCGGGATGCGATCCACGCCGGGAAATCACGGGAAGACCTTGCTCCGCCAACCGGTTCGCTGGGAAACCCCGGCTATTTCTTCTTGGCCGAGCTGGGAGCCCCCTTTCCTTGCGTCTTCATGAAATTCTCCATGTTCTGGTTGGCCTTGGTAACGCCTTCCGGCGGACCGGTCGGGGCAGGCTGATCCGATGATGAGTCGCAGCCGCCAATCACCGCCATGAGAAAAGCGGACGCGATCACCCCGGCGAGCATGATGCGGAAACGTGACATCGACTCTGGCTCCTTGAGAGAAAACGACGATGAGAGTCAAGAACGTTGCGGAAGAGTTGCGCCGACTCACCGAATCGCAGACTCTGAGTCTCGATGGCCTTCCAGACATGTGTCCCAAAAGACAGCAAAGCATTGAGCCACTAATTACCGTGGCTCATCAATCGAAGGGCCGCAATTGACCTTCATTTGCATCTGAAGCGACGAAAAAGACCGTCAAGGCCCGGTTTTCCGGGAAAGAGAGTGAGGTTCCGACCGTTGCGTGGCGTCTGCCGGAACTCCGGAACGCACGGAAAGGCCAACCGTGCAATTCCTTGAGACGGCGGAGATCGTTCGCGATCAGTCGTCATGGGACTCATTCCTCAATGTACCACGGACTCGCTGGAAGAGGAGAAGAATCCGGTTCCCGTAGGCCTGGCGCGAAGAGGAGCGTTCAGTTTTCCACCGGCGTCAGCGTGACCAACCGCAGGTTCATCAGGCCACTCGCGGGTTGCTTGGCTGGCTTGATCGTCAGCACGGTTCGTCCTTGCGCCGCGGTGATCGACCCTGCCTTGATCTTGGTGTAATGATGCCAGCTTTTGGTGGATGAGAGCGTACCGGTCAGCGAATGGTCCCCGAGAGTCAGAACATACTCGTTGTCGGTGCTTGCCGGGGCCAGCGCATAAGTCAGGGTCACCTCGAACTTGCCGGGGCGATCGATGGAGAGCGGCCACGCGGCAGTGCCCTTCGCGTTCGTCCAGAAGCCGAGGTTGGGAGGGTCTCCCTCCACCCGCACGCCGCCTGTAAGCTCGGCGTCTTGTGCCAGCAGCTTGAAGGAGCCGTCGGCGGCCGGATGGATTGACATGGCGATCGGCTGAATCTCGCCCTGGACCTCGGCCACGATGACCGTGTCGTCCTGCGAGGGCAATGTTTCCGGAAGCGTGATCCGCACACCGTCCGCGCCGCGGGTGAAGTGCAGGGCAATAGTGGGCTCGGACAGCAATGACGCGCTCGTCAGTCTGTTGGTCATCGGCACGATCAACACGCCATCGGCCGGCCGCTCGAAGACGTGGAGATAGAGTTTGGCGCCCTTGCGGGTGCAGCGGCCCCAGGGCAGCGACTTGAAGGGGCTGGCCGACGTGCCGTAAATCGACTCGCCGTTCTGTTTCATCCAGTCGCCGACCTTGGCCAGCCGTTTTACCGATTCGGCGGGGATCAGCCCTTCGGCCGTTGGGCCCACGTTGAGCAGATAATTCCCCCCCTTGCTGGCGCAGTCGACCAGGTTGTGAATGATCGTCTTGACGCTCTTCCAGTGGTTGTCGTGCGAGTTGTAGCCCCAGTGGTTGTTGAGCGTCATGCACGACTCCCAGTCAACACCCTTGCCCAGCCCCGTGGCCGGAATGGTCTGCTCGGGCGTGCCGAAGTCGCCGTAGCCCCCGCTGACGCGGTTGTTGATGATCAGGTCCGGATCCAGGCCGCGCAGGTAGACGTACATATCGCGGGCGCGGTCGTTGGTCCAGGGCTTTTCCCATTGACCGTCGAACCACATGACGCCGGGATGATAGTTCTGGACGATCTCCGTGACCTGCCCCTTCAGGTACGTGTTGAACCGATCCATGTCGGGTGTGCCGGTCGCCTTGTCGTTCCAGGCGCGGCGGATGGGCCAGTCAGGGTGGTGCCAGTCCATGATCG
>JBMFUH010000366.1:0-6748 GCA_049966735.1 Isosphaeraceae bacterium | reverse complement strand
ACAGTGCCGGGCAGCGGGCGCGCGGGGTCTTCCCTCGTTCGACCGAGGCGGCCTCAGCCACCTCGCGTGGGTTGTAGCAGGGGGCTTGACGTCGGGCGGGCTGATGAATGGGCTGGGCCAAGGCCGAAATGGAAGGCGAAGACCTTCGCGGTTCCGGTCAGGCCGGGCCTGACCGATCTGGCCTGACGGGTGTTCCGCGTCCCCAGCCCCAGTCTGGCTCGCAACGAAGAACCTGGGCCGCCCGTTGGCGGCGAAGACCCAGGTCGAGCATTTTCCCCCGACTGTCGACTTCCTTGTTTGAAATAGCTCCTCCCATTGGACTTCGTCGGCTACGCACGCTTTCGTGCTTCAGCTTTACCGGCATCGCACGGACGTGGTGCCAGCGTAGATACCTCAAACTCGCTTCTCTCTACTCATTTCTTAGCTCATGTCAAGGTCTTTGTTCTGTGATTCCCTCCCGTGGCGACGATTTTGATCGTCTCCTGGCAATCGACCTTTGAATCTGAACCTTGAAACCAACGCCCGTGGCGGGAAGAATTGGACAATCGATTCGCGGACGGAAGAAGGGTACGGCGCGCGAAAAGCCCCCGCGTGACCCGCGAAGGAGACCCAGCATGGCAGCCAGTCAGTCCGACGAGGAAACCACCCGAATCAACGCCGGACCCGCCCGGACCGTTCCCGCCCGGCACGCCCTGCGCGAGCAAGACGCGCTCTGGAGCGACTTTCTGGGCCTGGCTGCCTCAGTTGTCAACGCACTCGAGAAAAGCGTTCAGGCAATCTGCGAAGGACGATTCGACCTGATCGACGAGGTGGAGGACGAGGAAGAATTCAGCGATCGCCGAGAAGTGATGATCGAGCACGAGTGCCTGCGCATCCTGGCCCTGTACGAGCCGCTGGCGTCCGACCTCAGACGGATGGCCACGATACTCAAGGTGAACCGCGACTGGGAGCGCATCGCCGACCTGGCGCTCCGCGTCGCCCGGCGGGCACGCAAGCTGGCGCGTATCTCCCCCCGCGTGGCCATGCCCGACCCAATCAAGCAAATGGCTCGCGATGTGCTGGCCCAGGTCCGCTCTTGCTCCCAGGCCCTCGAGATACAAGACGTCGTAGCGGCCCGAGCCGTGATTGCCGGCGATAGTGCAATCGACGGGCAGTATCGTGCCATTCGTCGAGAGCTCAAGGCCCGGATGGGCGAGCATTCCGAGCAGATCGACGCCCTGCTCTTGCTCTTGAGCGCCGCGCGGAATCTGGAACGCATCGCCGATCATGCGGTCGGCATCGCCCAGACCATCATCTATCTGAAGGAAGGCGTCATCATCCGGCACACACCCCAGACTCCTCCCCCTAGCCTCTGATCTCCACCCACGAGAGCGTCTCACCATGCGAACCTCGAAGCATTTCATCTTACCCTTCGCGCTTATCCTGTGTGGCTGTCCTTCTTTGAATCGTTTGAGTGAGCACTCTTGACCAGAAAGCGGGCCACGTCTTCACGGCTCCGCAAGGTCGAGAGCACCTGCTGGACGACAGGTTCCGCGACGGTCTGGCCAGCCCGCTTGCAAACCATCGCCGCGGCCATGCCAAGCTGAAGCGGATTGGGCGGCTCCAGCGCGAAGTGGCGCGTCACGCTCGGTGAACAGGTCGATGAGATCGCGGGCTTGTCTTGCCGGACGGTCGTCAGGTTCAGCACTCCGTCCAGGGTTGGTGCGGCCGCCACGCGGAGACTCCCAAGCATCAGGCTGTTGGGAATCGCCAGCCAGTCGCGGAGCGTCGCCAGGATCGACGTGTGGTCGAGAGGGACTCCGGTCGTCGACCGGAAGACGGTTCCGGCCTGGATCCAGGGCGAAACCAGGACGAGTGGAACGCGGACGCTGAAGCGATTGAAGCGAAAGCCCTCCTGGCCAGGGTCGCTCGCCTTGTCGGGTGTAGCGGCCCCCCAGGGAGGCGGCACGTGGTCGGGGCAACCGCCATGCTCATCGTAGGTGATGACCAGGAGTGTCTCTTCCCAGTTCTTGCCGCCCGCCAGCGCCCTGTAGATTTCCAGCAGGAACTGCTCGCCCAGGCAGACGTCGTGCGGCGGATGCTGGTCGTCGGCCCCCTGGGGAATGCCCACAAAGGCGGGCTCGACAAACGAGTAAGCCGGCAACGTGCCCGCTTTGGCTTGCTCGACGAAATCGGTGATGCTCCGGAAATGAGATTCGAGCTTCAGGTCGTAGAGTTGGGGAAACTGAAGTCTGGTCAGGGAGATGAAGGGACCCGGGTTGTACACGGCCCAGGTGTGCCCGGCTGCTTCCAGGACGTTGAAGATCGTTGGGATGTCGTAATCGAAGGGATCGTATACCGAGTTGTTGACCTGCCCGTTCGAGGTTCCGGTGTGAACAAACGAGCGGTTGGGCCAGGTTTCGCAAGGTGCGGACGCGAACCATGCATCGCTCACCGCGTAGTTCCTTGCCAGTCCCGAGAGCACTGGGAGCTCGCCGGGACTGTAGGTCTCCATGATCGACGCGGGATTCGTCGAGCCCCTCTTCTGGTAGTCCACCAGAAACCCGAGCATGGTGGCGTGCTGGTCGGGCGCTGGATTGGTTGTTCCGAAGATCTGGAAGGTCATGTCGTTGAACCCTTCCAGAGGGTTCGGGTCGGGAACGGTATACGGGGAGGGACCGGTTGTTCCTTTGGTCGCGAAGACCTTCCGGGGAGGATCGCCCTGGAAGAAGCTGGCGTTGGCCGGGTTCCAGAAGCTGTCGGGAACCAGCCCGAGGAAGGGCGGATCTCCGGGATTCCCCCCGATCAACTGGGAGGGCGAGTCCCCGGGGCCGTAGAGCCAGCCCAGGAAATTGTCGAAGGATCGATTCTCCATCATCACCACGACGAGATGCTTGATGCTGGACATGCCGCCGGCCATGATCCCCTCCCGCGCAAGAAGGCACCTGTTCCAAGTTCAGCATCATAACACGGCGGTCACAAAAGGCAGGCTTGAGCACGGAAGTTGGCGTCACGAGAGCATGAGGTGAATCAGAGTGTGCGGGTGCCCGTGATCCTCTGGGTGTCGATTGTGGAGTTGCTGATGGTCACGGTGGTCCCGGGGTGATAGAAAGTATGCAACAAGCCTGCGGGCGTATTCCTGGAGATCGTGCTGTCCGCGACCGAGAGGCTGCCGCCGGCCGTCGAGAAGACGCTTCCCTGGATCGCGAAGCCTCCATTGGAAACGGTGTTGAGCGAGTTGTACTGGAACGTGGAGCCGGTAACGGTTACGGGTGTGCCGTACGAGCTCACGCCACCGCCGGAGCTTGCTCCGTAATTACCAGTGGTGACGGCGTAAACGGTGTTGCCGGTGACGGTGCTCCTTCTGATGTTGAGCGTACCCCCTTGCGCGTAAATGCCCCCGCCGGTGCCGGAGACCGAACCGCCTGTTGTTGTGGTGTCGACCGCGAAAACCGAGTTTTCGTTGATTATGCTGCTCGCGATCGTCGTCGCCGTATTCCAGGCGACGATTCCGCCGCCCATTGCCTGAATACTGTTGCTGGCCCGGTTGTTCATGACCTGGCTGTTGTAAATATTGAGCGCCCCCCCCTCCGCGAAGATCCCACCTCCCGCCTGCGAGACCGCATTGGTGTAAAGCCTGACGTTCCTCAGAGTGAGCGCGGTGTTCTGGGCCAGGATACCGCCCCCGATTGGTACGCCAGATCCGCCGGAGATCGACAGTCCCTGAAGGGTCACGCTGCCGCCATCGATCTCCAGAACCCGGTCCACCGCGCTGCCGGTGAGGTTGACAACTCCGCCGACTGTGGAACTCCTGATCGTCAGGTTGCCGGCGTTCTGGATCTTGAGCGACTGGGTCAGGACGTAGTTTCCGCCCCTGAGCAAGATGGTATTCGGCCCTGTCGTGTTGTTGACCGCGGCGACATCCGCGGCCAGTTGTGCAAGGTTGTACGCATGAAACGTCGTCAAGACCACGCGACCCTCGAGTGTGTCGAGAACGGGCCGACTCCGCCGCCGGGCAAACTCTCTCAACGCAGACCCCACGACACACCTCCTCCGTGACTCGAGCGATCGTGCTCTGGGCCTCTGGCGCGATCTGCTCCTCCACGACACGGCCGACGGCACTCTTGCTGCATCGGAGCGTACCCTGAACCCCAGGACCGGGTCCCGGCTTGATTGAACGCAGAGATGAACCGAGACCTGTTTTCCATGGGGAACCGCAAGCACATTTCCCCGCCGGGTACGATACTCCTCGATGCAGAGAATAGCATGAGGCCGGTTCGTGACCAGAGCAATATCTGGCGCAGAGACAATGCATGCCATCGCGATGCACGGTGGCGATTCCGATCACCTTCTGTTTATTCCTCATGAAGACCGAAAGAATAACAAGACGACAAAATTGACAGCCTGGGATGAGGTGTGGCTCATGCGGCCCGATCTGGATGAGGTTTTCGATCGCCTGGCTCGATCGGCCTTTCGCGGCCGGTTCCGGCTCGGCAAGCGGGAACGGGCGTACCTGATGGACAAGGGGTTGGAAACCATCCTCGAGCACGGCGTGGGGTTCATCAGGCAGAGGCTCGCTCCCGCCCAGCCGCATCGTGACGGCAAGCAGACGCCGATGCGCAACCACCCCGTCTTCGTGGCCCAGCACGCCACGGCCACCTGCTGCCGCGTCTGCCTGGAGAAATGGCACGCGATCCCCAAAGGACGGGAATTGACCGACGAGGAACAGGCCTACATTCTCAACGTCATCAAGCGCTGGCTCCTCACGCAAGACGAGCCAACCCCTCCCCGGCCTGTTTGATCCTCGTCAAAACGCGGTGAAATGAAAGACGGACCGTGGTATCATTGATTTTCGTCCTGCGCCCATTCATGAATGCTGGTCGGGGCGATCCGAGGTCTTGTATGGTACCGAAAAGTGGAATGGGTCAATATCCCGGTCGCATTCGCGGTGTTTGAAGCGTGGATGAAGTTCCTGCGTCGAATTGGCAGAGGCAAGGTGGGCGAAGGTCCGCACAGCGAACCCTACGGAACTGGCCGATTAAATATAAATTAATCCAGATGCATAAATTACTATTATTGAGCCCTGATGGCACGCTATTGCGGATAGAGGTGTGGCCATGCTCTGGGATGTACAGTACATCTTGCGACAGTTGCTGGCAACGATCCCCGGGCCGAAGCGGCTGATTAGACGCGGAAAGATCGCCGCTTCCGTGACCCCAACGGTTTCCTATGGCTGCTGTCCAGCATGCCATGAGTTCGTCGCGATGACTTTCAGAGACGGGGCGAGGACTGCCCCGTGTCCCCAATGCGGGCGCTGGATTAGTAGTCTCCTTCCGTTGGGCTCCGACGGGCCTGTCGATGTCAGCGATGGAGTATAGCAGGGTAGGGTCCGCCGTGCGGACCGGAACGAGGCAAGGCGGGGGAAGGTCCGCAAAGCGGACTCTACGGAACTTTTGCCCTGTTAAGTGAACCGACACCAATCATCCGCGGGGGCTTCGAGCGCTGGGCTTTCCTGGAAACGAGCGATCCGTATGATGGTGTGGTGGAGCTGATCGGGGCGACGTTCGCGCCGCGGGCGGTTCCCCTATGAGGCAGCGCTGAGCACCACGAGCACGATCTCCCGGCACGGCATCACCTTGCCAATGGACCAGATCGCGGAGTTCTGTCGCCGTTGGAAGATTCGCGAGCTGGCGATCTTCGGCTCATTCCTCCGAGACGACTTCCGGCCGGACAGCGATCTGGACTTCCTCTATACGTTTGCTGTCGACTCGAAATGGACGCTCTTCGACCTGGACAAGATGGAACGGGAGCTTGCGGCAATCATTGGCCGCCATGTGGATCTGGTCAGTCGCTCGGCCGTGGAGCGAAGCAGGAATTACATCCGTCGCCGCCATATCATCAGCACCGCGGAATCGATTTATGTTGAATGATGAGACAACATTTCTGGATATCGGCGTGGCTGCCCAGAGGATAACCGAATTCGTTCAGGGTTACACGTTCGAGCGATTCGTCGCGGATGAGAAAACGTGATCGGCCGTGCTTTACCAGATCGGTGTGATTGGCGAGGCGGTCAAGCGCCGTGGACTTCGCGCGGGTTTGGGAGACCGTGACCGAGTCGATCCCCGATCTCCGAGCCGCACTCGCGCCGCTTCTCCCTCAGGCGGGAGACGACTGATGCCCCGTAAGAAGAAAGACCCCCGCTCCCGCCTTCACCGAACTCGACGCCGTCCGACACAAGGACTCGCGTAAGAACATCCCGACCGAGGAACTCCGCGACTCCGTCGCCGACGACGAGGCCAAACCCCAGACGATGCTCAATCCCCGCAATTCCTGTAAACGATTGGCCAGTCTGACGCCGGGTTCGGGCTACCTGGTGGATTCACCGGACGACACGATGTCATAATGGCTTCTTCGAGAATTCGCATTCCGCGGGCGCGACGAGTCGGGTCGCTGGGTGAGCGGTGTCTTCCCCAACCTGGCGACCCGCATCGTCGGCTCACCTTCCGGCACAACGGCATCGACCGCCGATTCACCGACGTGCACGGCGAGGTCGCCCTGAAGGTGCTGGTCTGATTCCGTTTGCCAAGGCATCGTGAGGAATTGAACCATGCCGTGTCGACTGATCGTCTCCGCTCTCGTACTGTCTCTGCTGGCCGGATCGTCTCTCGGCGCGCCGGTGCGCCGACCGAACGTGATCGTCGTGCTCACCGACGACCAGGGGTATGGCGATCTCGGAGTTCACGGCAATCCTCGCATCCGCACGCCCAAC
>JBMFUH010000365.1:0-6753 GCA_049966735.1 Isosphaeraceae bacterium | reverse complement strand
GCCTGAGCCGCGCTCAGCGAGCCGGTGGCCGCCTGAAAGATCTTGACGATGAAGGTCATCATGAGGAGCAGCACGGCCAGCGTGACCAGCATCTCGACGAGCGTGACGCCGCGCCTGCGGATTTTGTGTTTCGTGTTTCGGGTTTTGTTCTTCGTGTCTTGCAACATGACGGCGAACCTCAAATTCCACACTCTTCGGCGGTCTTTGCTAAACACCAAACACAAAACACCGAACACCTACCGAATAAAGAACGTCTGGGGAATCACATTGACCACGTTGGGGCAGACCAGAACGGCGTTCCTGTAGACGGGGATGCCATTCGAAGAGAGCAAGGTTCGCGCCTCGAGTTTCCGGTTCACGGTCACGGTCATCGAGCGGAAACCGACGCCGAGCCACATATCCGGCTGGGCCGGGTTCACTTTCACAACCTGGTACCAGTAGCACCGCTGCGCCGGCAGGTTGTCCCATTCGCCATTGTTCAGCGGGTTGGGGTAGCCGGCGCCGCCGTTCGGCAGAAAACGCGCGTTCACGATGTTCTGCATCCGCTCGTAGGTCACGTCGGCGATCCAGTCGCCGACCTTGACCACCGGGTCCGGCTGGTAGTTGGCGAACCAGCGGATCAGGACGGTCCGGTCGGCCCCCGAGCCGTAGCCGGCGAGGATGTTTCTGCTGGGCCCGAACACGCCCTCGTAAACGTTTTCACCGGTCGCCTGATAGACCCCCGCCGCAACCTGGTCGAGCCCGAACTGGCGGTTCTCGAAGACGACGACGTTGCCGTCAAACGAGGCGACATTGCCGATGCTGGTTTGCTGGGCGGTGATCATCCAGGTGAACCGCCAGTCGTTGGTGGGCGTTCCGCCGCTCATGTTCAGGTCTGGAATGACCGGGCTGGCGGTCGGAATGACGGCCCCCCCTCCTGGGCCGAACGTGGTGTAGGCGCTCACGGTATTGGAGGGGTTCTCCGTGTCCTGCCAGACCACGTCTTCCGGCGAGACGAAGATGTTCGGCACGATGTTTGCTAGGGGCATCACGGCCGCCATCGCGTTTCCGGCCGCGTTCACGTAGGCCGGCCGGTTGAAGTTGGTCAGCCGTTGCAGACCGTAGGCGCTGGGCGCGGCAAGCTGGTCGAAGTCCGTACCGCCAGCCAGCGCTTGCAACCAGGCACCGCTGGCGAACCTGGCCTCGGGGGTCATGGCGTAATGCGGATTGCTCGTATCGAACGGGTAAATCCCCCCGTTGGCGTGATCCGTTTGCCAGCGCCAGAGCGGGTCGTAGGCGAAGGGGAGGCCGTACCCGCCGGAGGCCGGGGACGACGCGCCCGGGTTGTTCGGGTCATAAGGGTCGCCGCCGTAGTAGGGCGTGTCCTGGATCAGCGGGTTGTAGTAATTCCCCGCTATCGCGGAGTAGAACCAGGGATTGTACGTGACCCCCAGGAGATTGTTCGTGTTGTAGTAATCGGCCACGAGGAACGAGTTGGCCTGCAACAGCCCGTGCGACTGCACGTCGGCCGCGGCGCTCTGGGCGAGATACGCCGACCGCGTCTGGCGCTGGGCTTCGCGGAGCCGCAGCAGGCCGATCGGGAAGAGCGTGGCCAGCGAGATCAGACCGATGGCCATGATGAAGATCGCGATCAGGATCTCCGTCAGGGTGATGCCTCGTCGTCCCACCGCGTTGGTGCGCGTGATCATTGTGTCCCTCCCCTCACCCCTTGCTGAGCTTCGATGAAGGGCAAATTGGCGTTGTACTTGATCCCGTTGGCAGGAAGCATCGGATTGTCAAACCGCGGAGGCGTGCTGACGAGGATCTGCCCGGTGCGCGAGTAGACCGTGAGCAAGCTGTACTCCCCCTTCAACTCCGCGCCGGTCGGCAAGTTCGTGGGAGCAAGGCCGGCCGGGAGCGGGAGGTACGAAAAGGTTCCGGGGACCGGCACCCCATTGGCGTTGAGGACTGGCCCCGTGACGTCGCTGCGCTCGGCCAGCCAGAAGTGCAAAAACGCCCCGTTGAGCCCGAACGACGTGGGCGACGAGTAAATCGTCGTCGGGACCACGCTCCCGTCCGGATTCACCATGATGTCGATCGTTCCCGAGTAGGGGTTCACGACCTGCGAGGTGGACCCGAACCCCAGAGCCGGGATCGGGAAGCGGGACCGCTCCTGAACGTAAGGGGGAAATACGGTCTGCGTGACGCCTGGAGGCGCGGCCCAGGTCGTGGCATCGATGACGACATTCGTGGGCAAAGCCGTCTCGCGGGCGCCGGAACTCAGCACGGGACGGCGGGTGATCGTATAGGGCTGATTGAGCACGCCCGAGGTGGGGGGCGTTCCGTTCGGCAGGATGATCGTCGAGCCGAGCAGCACTCCTGTCCACTGGGGCTTCATGAAGCCCGAGAGCACGCCCGCCCACTGCTCCGCCTCGGTCCACTCGGGAAAGTCGTCGATGACGCCGTTCTGGTCGTTGTCCACGCCGTCCCATTCGTTGTCCACGAACCCGTTGTTGTCATCGTCCAGCCCGTTCACGACGAACAGGTACTCGACGGGGAAGGGACCTGCGTTCTGCGGGTTGACATAGGCCCTCGACAGGAGGTTGGCCGTGGAACCGGGCGGCCCGACATTGACGAAGAGCTCCGGGTTCTGCTGGGTCATGGGGCCGATCACGGTGTAGAACTGCCCCGCGTCGCCGATGCGGATCTTGTCGCCGACGCGAATGTTCCAATACCAGCTCGTCGGCTCATTCAGAATGAAGGTGCTCGGGTCGATGGGGCATTCCTCCACCATCAGCACGTTGACGGTGCCTGTACCAAAGGGGTTCGGTAAAGATGGGTACGGATAGGGGAAATTCCACATTGTTCCCGGCGCGTTCGTGAACGGCGAGTAGCCAGTCACGTCCTTGATGACGCTCACCTTCCCCTCGGAATAGTCCGGCGCGGAGTCGAGCGGCACGATCCGGTTCATGGCCAGAGGCATGTTGGGCTGGACGGTGCCGGTCGCCGGATTGACCCCGTTGAGCGTGGGATCGGGCAAGAGCCTGATGCCGCTGGGGGAATTGTTCTTGATGGCCGAGTCGCGTGCGCCCACGAGGGCCCCCTGGAGAATGCGCGCCGCCTCGCTGACCTGCCGGTGGCTGAACGCCGAGATGATCGACGGCAACGCCACCGCGCTCACCAGCAGGATGATGGTGATGACCACCAGCAGCTCGATCAGGGTGAAACCACGTCGTCCTCGTCTTGGGTGCTGGCCACGGCCCGGCCCCCGCCGGTGCGCCACCTTGCTGGAGCGGTTTTCACTTGAGTTGCCGATTGGGCGGGCTCTCTCCTCCTTCTCCTGAGGGAGAAGGTGGCCGGAACGGCCGGATGAGGGCCGACAGCAAACCCGGGCCAACTGAAAACTGAAAACTGACAACTGACCGAGGATCTGACGTGCGGAATGGTTTTCTGGAACGCCTGTTGTCTCGATCAGGCCGTCCGCTGGTGATCGCCCATCGGGGAGACTCGTTTCATGCCCCGGAGAACTCACTGGAAGCAGCACGGCTGGGGTGGGAGGCTGGGGCGGATGCCTGGGAACTCGACGTGCAACTCGCGCGCGACGGCGTCGCCGTGATTTTCCACGACGACGTCCTCACCCGGACGACAGACGTGGCCGTTCGATTCCAGGGCGATCCGCGCGGAGATGTGGGATTTCGTCTCTCCGACTTCGACTGGAGCGAACTGCGCAACCTGGACGCGGGAGCCTGGTTCGTCGAGGAGGGCGGGAGCAGCCGGTCGGCAAGGGCGCTGGGGACTCTCCACGACATGCCCCCCACCCGTCGGGAACTGTACCGATCCGGACGTGTCAGGATTCCGACGCTGCGCGACGCGCTCGCTCTCACGGCGGATCTCGACTGGCTGGTGAATATCGAGATCAAGTCCTTCCCCGATCGGCCCGACGGCTTGATCGAGGCCGTCCTCGCGACCATCGCGGAAACCGGCACGGCCAGCCGAGTCTTGCTCTCCAGCTTCGATCATCGCGACCTGGCGCGGATCGCCGATCGGGTCGCGTCCGGTCCCGGCGAGCTCGAGGCAATCCCTCGGGGCATTCTGGTTTCCACCCCCCTGTATCGTCCCCACGCTTACCTGAGGGAGATCGTCGGAGCGCGGACGCTTCACGCCTCCGCGGAGATTCTGGGCTCGGAATCCATCGATTATCGCCGACGGCCTTCGCCTCGGGCCCTGGCCGTGGCCGAGGTCGCCGACCTGAAAGCAGCCGGCGTGCCGGTGCTCGTCTACACGGTCAACGATCATCATCCGGGGGGACTGGCCGAGCACCTCGCCGAGATCGGGGTCGATGCACTCTTCACCGATGATCCTGAGGGGTTGAAGGCACGATTCGACGACAGGTATGTGCGTTCTGCCACAGCTTGAATTACGTGTGCATCGATACCATTCGCGGCCTCGGGTGCGAGATTCCGATCGGGAGGGCGAAGCTCCTGCTGAGCCCGTCTTCCCGGTAGCTCGCCCTCCCGAAACGGATCACCTGTGACCGCTCGAAGCTTGTAGGGTCCGCTGTGCGGACCATGAGCAGCGGCCGGGGGGCGGTCCGCACAGCGGACCTACGGGTGGGTGATAGATGCAAGAGGCGAAGGAATCAGTGGCCATCTGCTTAGCTCGTTCCACGAGTCGTTTTGCCCAGCGAGGTCGTGAAGAGGACCGCCCCCGTCGCCGAGAAGACCGCCACAAAGAGCAAGGCCAGCAGGCGAGTTGTGGCCGTGTCCGAGAACGGCTTTCCGGTTTCGGCCAGAGGAAAGAGAGCCCCGCCCAGGAATTCGTAGACGAATGTGCCCACAACGACTCCGGCGATCCCGCCGCAGAGCGCCGTCATGAATTTGCCGCGCTTGCCCAGGCCGATTCCCAGGGCAAAACCGGCGGCCGCGCCCAGGGCGGTCCACAAACCCCAGTGCATCAGCAGCGACCGCGTCAGATCTCCCGAGGTCAGCTCTTCCGCGCGATTGTAAGCAGGAATGACAAACCAGAGGGGAGCCGCGCCCGCGAGGGCGCCTGCCAAGAGGCCCAGTCCCGCGGCGAGGAGGGTCCTGCCCGGAGATCGACTTGCTCGTCCGCCGACAAGCCCCATCCCCGCGCCCAAAAGCGCGCCGAAGGTTCCCAGCACGCAGCTTGCCCCCTCCAGCCTCGCGGTCTCACGCGTTTGGGGAGAGGCGTCCCGGTAGGGATGGCCCATCATGTTCAGGTTGGCGATCGCCGGGCGGAACTCAAACAACCCGGACTCGCCCAGTCCCCACGCGGCCGCGGCCGCCAGCGGCGCGGCCAGCACGGCAAGCCCCAGCGAGGGCTTGAGCGATCGGTCATGGCCTCCATTCCGGGCTGCGCTCGCCGGGCTGGTCCCTTTTTCCGAGGAGGCATTGGAGGACGCTTCCGAATCTGAACCGGCCGGTAAAGAAGATGACATGGCAGTACACCGTCACGAGTCGGGTGAGGAGGACGAACGAGGCACGAGAGCGCCAGCGCTTTCGGACTCATCCTACCATTTCAGCGGCCAGGTTCCAGTGAGTGACCCGACGACGCCGATTTATGATTGGCCCGGAGTGCAAACCATGGTCGGAACCTGGGAGCGGTTGATTCCTCCGCCGGATACTCTTGAGTGCGGGCAACATGAACATCCGAGCGCTGGCGAGGGGCCATGCACAATCTTTAGAAGAATTTCGGGTTCGCGCGGCAGTCGATTCTTGCGAGTGTTCAATCCTCGCATTAAGATCGCTGACGCACTCTCGTTGAGAGGCGTCATACTCCGTCTTCCCTTTCCCTAGAGGTGTCACATGCGGAAACGACGTGGATTTACCCTGATTGAACTGCTGGTCGTGATCGCCATCATCGCCGTGTTGATCGCCTTGCTCTTGCCGGCGGTGCAATCGGCCCGTGAGGCCGCGCGGCGGGCGCAGTGCACGAACAACCTCAAGCAACTGGGGCTGGCGATTCACAACTACATTTCTCAGAACGAGACATTTCCACCTGTTGTGGACAATGGCGGCCTGGACGTCTGGTCCAACTTTGGCGGGCAGTATTTCGATCCCTGGCCCCTGGACTGGACCGCGTCGATCTTGCCCCAGATCGAGCAAGGCCCCTTGTTCAACGCCCTTAATTTCTATTTCAGCTCGGGCTTTCAGGGAGCCGGTTCGGACACGCAGAACACCACGGTCCTGGCCGCTCAGGTTGCCTCGCTGCTTTGCCCGTCCGAGAACGTGAAGACCACCTCTTTCGGCCCCGGAACGAGAAAGAGCTACGTCGCCAACGTCGGCGGTCCGGCGGTGATCATGTCCTGGACCGGCATTTTCGTGGCCCTGCGCGACGATCCCAACAGCCCGCAGCAATACTGGTGCGGCGTGTACGGCAACAGCAATAGCAGGGTAACCTTCGGCATCGAATCGGTCACCGACGGCACCTCGAATACGGCGATGTTCAGCGAGACGCTGATCGGTTCCGGGCCGGCGGCAAACATGGTCACACTTGCCAGCACGACCCGGCGGGGCACCTACGAGTGGCAGGTCAATCCCCCCGGCGGGGGAGCCCTCGACATGGGCCCGGCGGGAGGGGTATACGCACAGGCCATGGTCATGGCCTGCCGGGCCGTACCGGGATCTCAGACGGCCTTCGGCGGGCTCGCACCGCCCAACGGCAACATCTGGATCGCCGGCAATCCCGGCTCGTGCATGCTCTGGGATTCCTACAACCATTATAACACGCCCAATGCCACCGGTTGCATTGACA
>JBMFUH010000364.1:0-6762 GCA_049966735.1 Isosphaeraceae bacterium | reverse complement strand
AGCTGGAGCGGATCTTCGGCAAAAATCCGCAGGGCGGTTCGGAAGACCCGTTCGCGATCGTCGAGAAGCTGGACCACGGCCGCATCCCCGCGCTACGGATCGACTGCGGCAAGGGAGATTTCCTGCTCGAGCAGAACCGCGCGTTCCACCAACACCTGGAATCCATGCACATCCCTCATGAATACGAGGAATTCGTGGGCGTGCATAGCTGGTCCTACTGGGACGAGCACGTCCAGGAAGCGATCGCGTTTCATGCAAGGAATTTGAAGATCTCGAAATAACCTGACCGAATGGCGAACCGGCAGCCGCACCAGTAGTCCAGCCGGAGCAGCAGAGTCGATTGGCGGAGTATAATAAGTAGAGCGTGCAGAGCCTTGCTTTGGCTACGCTCCCCAGAAGGCTTGACGCAAGCAGAACTCGGTCGTGGAGAAGCCAATGGATCCGGATGAAAACGCGGCGCGCTGGAACCGATGGCGAGTCGACGGCTCTGAGAGCGTCATCTCGAAGGTGTTGAGCATTCTCGATTCGCGTCTGCCGACTGGCTGGAAGCGCCTGACGGGGGACGATCTACTCCCGCACAGCTCGATGGTCAAACAGGGGTCCGCCTGGTACTCCATGAACCCAACTCCTTCCTCGGTCGGAGTGACCCTCGGCCTCGATCGTCCCAGGGAAACGGAACTGAGGGGGGGCTTTGTGTGGTTTGCGGGGCCGCCCTCTATGTCCGGCGAGCCCGGCGTCCGTGCCGGCTGGGACCAGGTGGCCCGTCTTCTGGAGGAAGGTATCATTCCCGCGGCGAGAGAGGCTAGTCTCAGCCCGCCCCGGTCATCACCCTCGACACCTGCAACTTGCTCGATCTGTTCCGCCGCGACAGCACTCGGCAGCAGCCGAGGGTGCCCTCGGAGGAGATCGGGGGCGCCTCTCAACTCCTGCAACTAGCGCCCGGACGTCCGACAGCGATCCACCTGGTTGTGCCGGAGCTTGTGCCTGGCGAGTTTGCTGACCGTGCCGACCGGATCGAAAAAGAGTTCGACAGATGGCTCGAGTTCCACGATGACAATCAGGCCTGACTGGAGGAGGCCGCTCCCTGGGTTGGGATCTCCCTGCCGCCTTCCTTGGCGGTTCACCCCCTTGGACTCCATGCCGCGTTTCGAAGGCTCGCGGAGGAACTCCTCGCCCAAGCCATTGCTCTGGACCGCGATCAGCCCTCCCTGAATCGGGCTGTGGCGCGTTTGATTGCCAAAAGGCGTCTTTCCCACAAGAAGGAGATCAAGGATTCCATTAATCTGGAGCAGAGCTTGGAACTCTGCTCTCAACTGAGGAAGCTCGGCTTCGTGGGTCATGTTACCTTCGTGAGTTCAAATACCAATGACTACGCCGCGGCGTCAACAACTTCTCAACTTCATGACGACCTTCAGGCAGAGTTTAATGGAGTGTCTCTCGTGTACTTCCCATCCCTCCAGGCCGCGATTGGGTCCCTCATGGCTATCGGCGGGCTGCCGTAGATCCGCGACAGCCAAACAGCATTGCCACGAGCGTTTGGCGAAAATGCGGAAAGAGTTTAACATCAGGATGAGGATGCAAGAGCAGGCGCTGCGAAGCGGGATCGGCGCGCCTCCCGCATCATGGTAGGGGTGTCTTTTTCGTGCTTCGAGAGCTTTCGGTTCAGAACCTCGCTTTGATCGAGGACGTGCGGGTCGAGCTGGACGAGGGGTTCTGCGCCTGGACGGGGGAGACCGGGGCGGGCAAGAGCCTCTTGCTCACGGCCCTGGGGCTGGTGCTGGGCGGGAAGGCCTCGGCCGAGCTGGTCCGCGCGGGCAAAGGCGAGGCCCGGGCCGCCGCGGTCTTCGAGGTCGAAGACCCCGCGCTCAAAGCCGAGATCGAGGCGATCCTGGGCGGTCCGCTCGAGGACGACGCACTCATCATCACGCGCCGGGTCTCGGCCCAGAGCCGGAGCTCCGCGCAGGTCAACGGCATGCCGGTGGCGATCGGCACGCTCCAGCGGCTGGGCGAGCAGCTTGTCGACATCCACGGCCAGACCGAAGGGCGAGCGCTGCTCGATCCCGACCGTCAGCGCGGGCTGCTCGACGCGTTCGGCAAGCTCGATGACAAGCTGGCGGCCTATCGCGGGGCGCGCGCCGAGCACGATGCGCTCAGGCGAAAACGCCTCGCGCTCCTGGAGGCGACCGAGGCCCGTCAGCGGGAGCGGGCTTTACTTGAGTTCGAGCGTGATGAGCTGGCCGCGGCCGATCCTCGAAAGGGCGAGCATGATGAGCTGGTCCGCGAGTCGCAGTTGCTGGCCAACGCCGATGCGCTGCGGTCGGCGTCGGCCGAGGGCTACGAGCTGCTCTACGAGGCCGATCACTCCGCGCAGGAGATCCTCAAGCGCGTGGCCCGCAACCTGGGCCCGCTGGCGGACTCGGTGCCCGAGTTGGCCGAGGCGGCCGCGACCCTCGAACGTCTGGCCGATGAGACCCGCGAGGTCGCCTACGGCCTCCGCGTGCTGGGCCAGCGGTGGGACGACGACCCAGCGCGGCTCGAGGAAGTCGAGGCCAGGCTGGCTCTCTACCGCAAACTGGCCGCTCGGTTTCATTGCACGCCCGATGAGCTGGTCCAGCGCCGCGAGGAGACCGAGGCCAGGCTGGAGGCCATCTCGCGCGACGAGTCGGACTTGAAGCAGCTCGACGAGCCCCTCGCCGCGGCGTTCCAGAAGATCAAGGACGCCGCCGCCGCACTCACCGCCGCGCGGCGGAAGACGGCTGCTGATTTCTCCAGGGCCATCCAGTCGCGGCTCAAGCCGCTGGGGCTGGGGAAAGCTCGGCTGACGGTCGAGGTCGAGACGCGCGACCTCGGCGACGACCCGCTGGCTCCCTCGCCCCCCGAGACGGGGGCTGACCGCGTCGAGATGCTCTTCCTGCCCAATCCGGGAGAAGTTGCCCGGCCGCTGCGCAAGATTGCCTCCGGGGGCGAGCTTTCACGAGTGACCCTGGCGGCCAAGACGGTGCTGGCCTGCACCGACCGGGTCGCCACGCTGGTCCTGGACGAGGTCGACACGGGCGTGGGCGGGCGACTCGGCGCTGCTTTGGGGAAGACGCTCGCGGAGTTGGCGAGGCATCATCAGGTCGTGTGCGTCACGCATTTACCCCAGGTCGCCAGCTTCGCGCGCCGACAGTGGGTGATCCGCAAGGAGACGGTTCGAGGACGAACCCGGACCACGATCGACCCGCTCTCCGACGCCGATCGCGTCGAGGAGCTGGCGGCCATGCTGCGCGGTGATGCCGTCGCCGAGGGCACTCGCCAGGAAGCGATCGCCATGCTCCGGGAAGCCCAGTCGTTGTGAGGGATCGCCCTTGATGATTCCTCACGAACACGCAACGCCTGGCTCCGAGCCTCCCGCGGGCCAGAAAGCAAGACGGGCCGTCACCGTGGCTCTTGCCGTGTCAATTTGCTTGACCCCGATCTTCCTCTGGAACGACGCTCTGCACAGCCCTTTCCTCAAGCTTGATGATTTCGTTTACCTGGCGCGGGACCGCTCGCCGGCCAGCCTGTTCCACAACATGCTGACGCCGCACAACGCCCACGTCGTTCCTCTTTTCGCCATCCAGAACCATCTTCTCGCGCGCCTTGCCGGCAGGCTGGAAGCCGTGCCGAGAGTCTGGGGAATCGCCTGCTACGTGCAACTGCTCCTGGCGATGATCGTGGCCGGGCTGCTGGTCGCGAGTGAGACGGGCCGAAGTTCTCTGGCCTTGGCGACGATGGCGGGGGTGGGCATGTCGACGGTCCTCGGTCCGGCGGTCCTCTGGTACTCGGCGGGGCAGGCGCTTGGCTCGGGATCGTTGATTCTGACCATGCTTCTCGCACTTCGGCTCTGGCGCTCCCGTGGCGGCTGGTTCTTCCTCGTGCTCGCCGTGCTCGCGGCGGTGGCCGCACCGCTTTACTGGTCGGCAGGATATGTGGCGGGAGCTGTTGGGCTCGCGTATCTGCTCGTTGATCGCCGCGTCAGCCGAGGCATCGCGCTGGTTCCTCTGGGGGCGTCCGTTCTGACCGGCGTTCTGGTCTGGACACTCGCCGGCACGCGCATCGCCCGGTCGGCACCCGAAGAAGCCACCGCCTGGCAGACAATCGCCCGGATTCCGACCGGCGTGGCCCATACGGTTCAGGCCATTCCCGAAGTCCTCATCCTCAATAATCTGGGGCTGAACGCAACGACGACGCTGCCGCAGGCCGCGGCTCTTTGCCTGCTGCTGGCGCTCGCGTGGCGTGTCTCGAGAAAGGCCGTGGACTTGAGCGCCGCTGGAGACCGCGGCGGTTGGCGATGGCTGCCACGTCCCAATCCGCTGGAGGCAGCGGGGGTGACGCTCGCCGTCGCTTGCTTCGTGATGATCTACTCGGCCCGGGGCTATCAGTCGTTCGCGAACCTCCGCTCTCTCGGCTGGTACCACGCGATTCCACAACTGGGCGCCGTGCTGTTCGCGACGGGATGGATGGCAGGACAGCGAGACCGATCTCCCGAACAGGCCCTGGGAGAATCGACATTCAGGGAGGTGCTCTGGCTTGCGGTTTTCGCGGCGGGATTGCTGATTCTCCAGTCTCCCCGCGCCAGCCGCGTGCTCTACGAGTACGATGGAATGGCCAGCAAGATGGAAACCAGGGAAGACCCTCGAATTCAAGGTCCTCGGAGTCGCGCGGATCTCATTCGGCGCTCTGAAAAACAGCGTTTGGCGCTGGCCCGGCTGGATCGACTGGAGATTCTTTGCAAAGAGCATCAACTGGGCCGCGAACATGTGCGCAGCGTGCTGGGCCGGCGCTTGATCCCAGGCATGCCCTCGCATCTGGCCGACCTTGATGCGTTCGATCTTCTGGAGATCCCCGAGCAAGGCGCTGGCGACCTTGTACCAGGTAATCGAGACCTGCTGCGGGATTTCGCCGCGGAGCGGACCTTATGACCACTCTCAAGAGGAGCGATCCCTGTAGAAAATCGCCTGCACGGCTGGCTCGGCCCGTGAGCTGGCTCGGCCTGTCGCTGCTGGCGGGATTGATCCTCGCCGCCCCGGCCATTCTTTTCTTCGATCCTCTCGGGCTGCCGGGGCGGGGGCATATTACTCGAGAGCCGCTGGCCATCTATTCGCTTTACAGTGATGATTTCGCCTATGTCGCCGCGTCGAGAAACCTGTCGCGAGCCCTGGCCAATCTCTTCGTCCCGCACAACACGCATATCGTGCCGGCCTGGCGGCTGCTGACCTGGGCTCTGGTCGCCTGGTCGGGCACGCTGGAAAAGCTGCCCGAGGTTCTGGCCGAAGCGTCCTACGCCATCCTCGTCGCCGTGATGCTCCTGACTGGCCGCCTGGTCGCCCGGGAAACGGGCCGGGCGAGCCTGGGCCTGGCGGCAATGGTCGGAGTCGGCGTGACTTCGCTGATGGCGTCGCCGGCCTGCTGGTACTCGGCCGGTCAGACGCTCTGGGCCGGTTTCGGAATCCTCGCGACGCTCTGGTACGCCCAGTGCTGGAGACGATCACGGTCGATCGTCGCGTTGCCGATGGCCGCGGTCTGGGCGATGCTCGCCGGCTGGTTCTGGACCATCGGCCATCTGGCCGGTCCGGTTGCCGCCGTGTATCTCTGGCTCGACGGCCGCCGGCGCTGTCGGTGGGCCGCGGCCGTACCGCTTTTCGCGACAGTTGCCGCCGTGACACTCAGCCTCATTCTGGGCGGTTCCAAGATCGACAGCACGGTCAGCTTCCACGGCCGGACGACACGCGAGGCGGCGCGGCCCATCTCCGGGATCTTGCACACCGCTCAGGCGATTCCCGAGAACCTGATCTTGGCCAACCTCGGGCTGAGGGCCCATACGACAGAGCTTCAAGGACTGGTGCTCACGGCGATGATCCTGGGCCTCTGGGCATCTCGGCGGTTACGACAAGGAGGCTGGCGCGCGTTCAATCCGCTCGAATGCACGGGAGTCGCCCTGGTCCTGGGCGCCTACCTCGTCGAGTGGACGGTGCGGGGCTATCTCCCATTTCAGTCGCTTCGAACCATCAACCTCGGCATGATCGTCCCCTGGTACGACGTGATCCCGCAGATGGGCGCCGTGCTGTTTGTTGTCGGTTGGTTCTCCAGGCCTCGACTTGTGGAACGGAAGGCGAGTGTCCGGGAACCGATCACTCCGCCGAGTCGACTGGCGGCGATCGGCATCATTGGGCTTCTGTTGCTCATGAACGTCCTCAACCGGCCTCGCGTGGACCTCCTCTGGCGGAACTGGGTGCCAGCTCTCTTGCCGATCGAGCGTCAGCGGGAGATGTTTCCCATCCTCTCGTTGCAGACGATGCGTGCTAGCGTGCTCTTGCTCGATCGGGCGGACTGGCAGCGCAGGCACTTGCGGCGGCTGGACCAGGCACAGAAAGTGGCCCGTCGACTGGGGATCGGCCGCGAGGCGATTCACTCGGCGCTGGGCCGGCTGGACATGCCCCTCTTGCCGGACGTCTACGACGCGCTGGGGCTGCTCGACCTGCCGGAACAAGGCTCCGTCACGAACCCCGACCAGGTTCGCCGGGCGCTTGAGCCTTTCCTCTTCAAGGAGCCGGAACCGAGGCCGTTCTGGCTTCCCCCGACCGAGCCCTGGCCGCCTCCGGATCAGCCCCACTGGTCCGAGTCGGACGTGGACACGAGCGAGTGAGCCCTGGAACGGTCGCAAGCGCTCCGCGCGCCCCTCAAATGGCCGCGCCGGAGGCACCGGGCCGACCCTAGGTCCCCAGCGGCCACGGCTTCAAG
>JBMFUH010000363.1:0-6780 GCA_049966735.1 Isosphaeraceae bacterium | reverse complement strand
TTTCCATTTCCCCGCAACCCCAATTTGCCTAACTTCCGTCCGTTTCATCAGGCCAGGCAAGGGGCCCGAAAGCGGTGTCGTTGTACCGCTGCTGTTCTGGTACGTCTGGCTCTGCATGGCACCGGACACCGTGAGGGTGGCCGACTGCATGATATCCATGCCCCCCGGCGCCCAGACTTGCACGTAGATCTGCCCACCGACGACCCCATTCTCCACTCCGAGCGTTGGATTCCCATAACCGCCCGAGCCCCCGGATCCGCCCGACGCGTTCAGCGGGGTGGCGGCCGCGTCATACTTGCCGCTGGTCGCGCTGTGTGCTGTTTGACCGGCCTGGTGGGCGCTGGCCGCGGACGCGGCGGCAGCCGTCAGGGCGTTTGTCGCGCCGGAATTCGGCGGCGCCTATTGAGAGCGGTCGAATCGCCCCCGGTTTCGCGGCTTGTGCGCCGGACTGGGGCGAAGACGGCGGCGCGGCGTGACTGGTGTCGGCTGGCCCTCCGCGAGCTTGTGCCTCAGGCTGAGAAGCCGGCAGCGCTGGCGCCGATTTGAGCTTCGGAATGTCGGATCTGGCTCCAAACAAGGCGAATGTCGGGATCGTTGCCGGGATCGTCGTATCTCTGCGCGAAATGGATCCCAGGTTCTCCGACTCGGACTTCGTTGAAATGAACGCGTTCTCTGCGTGCGCCGATGTGAAAACGACCTGGTCGGCGGTCGAGGGCATCGGCGCAGCGGGCCGCGTGGCGGTCGTGCTCGTCGCAGTGGTATCGATCGCCGCCGTGACATCGCGGCGCCCGGGCGAATCGACCCGGCCCGGGAACGCAGCCGAAACTGGGGAGATCTTCAGCATGAGCGAGGAAACCGGAACGCGGTCCTCGAGATCGATTGTCATCGGGCGAAACTGGCGCTGCCTGCGACGGGTGCGCATGTCGAACGTCGTAGACGCCACGGATGAGTGTGCGGGGTGCTGATCGGAATCACGTCTGGGTGATGGCCTGGATCTCCCGACCCTATCGCTACCAGGCGAGGCTGTCAACCGCCTACTGGGTCTCTGGTTGTCGCCCAAAAGAGATCATGTTCCTTCGTACGGGGGTGGCACCGCAAAGCGCAACTTCAGGAATGGCCGATTCGGAAATCGTCCGGCAAGGAGGCGTCAAAGTCCGGGATCTCGTACTGAGTTCGTCCGGGAGTGAAAACAAACCGGACGCCCGTGTTCGGGAGACCCGAATGACGGCGTCCGGCTGGATGCGGGTGCGGGTAGCAGCGGGGCGATCAGAGGGCACCGACAGACGGAGCGTCCACCGCGGTGTCGGGTGCCACCATGTCAGCATGAGAAGAAAACGCTCTGGTCGGGCTCGCGTTCTCAGTCCTCTTCGGACCGAGGACGGCGGACCTCGCGCCGGATTGGCGGGTTCAGGCGTTCGATCTGGCGTGCCTCCTGGGGTTCCAGGCGGCTCGCCTGCCGGTTCTCACGTTGGATGGCTTCGTACACCTCTTGGCGGTGTACTGAAATCTCGATCGGGGCCGCGATACCCAATCGGACCTTATCGCCCCGAATATCCACCACGGTGATGACGATGTCATCGCCAATGATGATACTTTCGTCGCGGTGTCGGGACAGGACCAGCATCGTTCTCGGCTCCTTCCTCCTGCCAACGAGGCCCGTGACCATCCCCGATCACGTTGCCCGGGCTCTCGGTGACCACGACGGAGCTGGGGATGGTAAATAGCCAAAAACACTCGGGGTAAGCAAAACCGGTCAGGCCGTTGCACGCAACGGAGCCAGCCCGTGCAGCAAGGTGGGAGCCGGGGCCGTTGCCTGCGTTTCCAGCGGATACCGCACGGGATACCGGCTGGACGTGAGCACAAGCTGTCGGCCGAGGCGACGCACCGGGTTAAACACCAGCGGACCCTGGAGGTTGACCGTCAGGCCGCCTCCCGGACCTCTATTTAATATAACATAGATCAGCGCGGTCCGCTCGTCATCTAATTCCAGGGCCGCCCGGTCGCCGGGACGGATCTCGATCCGATAGTCGCTGATTGCCAGGGGAGGCGCGACCAGCGCGAAGGCCAGGTCTGGGGCGGTCACGCTTTGCAACCACGTCAGGCCGGTCACTTCCGGATCGGGCAGATGGAGATAGTGAGTGTACGAACGGAACCCGAGCAGCCCTTCCGGAATCAGGAACAAGTCCAGTTCGGAGGCCTGGATCAGACCGAAGCGGGTCGTGACAATGTTCACTTCCTGGTTACCTCCTTGAACGCCGGTCGAGGTGGTTCCCTGCTCGAATTGCCGGGTACTGGCCCCCTGCGACTCCGGTTGACCCGAACCGGCTCGTTGAGCCGATCGGACCCGTACCACGCGGCCACGACGCATCCCGCGGATTCAACCTCCGCCCTGTCCCGAATCCCTCGGAGCAGCGACCCAGGTTTGACCGACCGTAATATCGTCTCGCCGTCTCGGCCGGGCTCACTCCTGATCGTCGGAAATCCTTGCCCGCGTGTACCTCGCGAGACATGCGCCATAAAGTCCGTTCGTAACGGAGACGCCAGCCCCCGCGTCAATGCGCAAGAACTCCTTCCGCCGGTCCACGGGGCACATGCGGCCGGGGCCCCAAGGCAAGTGAGGGCCGCGCGGCACGGCTTCGCGGACATGCTGAGTCGCGCGGCACGACGGGACGAAATGTCAGGTCCGGTAATTCTCTTCCAATCCCCAGAGGCGTTGCAGTTGACGATCACGCTTGCCCGGCTCGAAGCGGTAGATGGCAATCTCCTCGATCACTTCGCCGGGGCAGAGCGTGTACTCCAACCGACGCTCCTCCGCGTCCTGAAACACCTCGCCCAAGTGCTCGGAACAGGCGAAGCCGAAGGTCTTCAGCTCGGAGAACGTTCCGTCACTCCAGCGCGACGCGATCTTATACGTGGCAGGCTCACAGCAAAACGGATGCGAGCACTTGACGACGTGGTGATACATCAAAAAAGCCCCCGTGATTGCCGGTGGAGCGCGTGGCGAAGAGGCTCCCACATCATAGCCAAAACGCCTCGCCGACCGTAGGGGCAATCGTCCCAAGATCAAGAGCAAACCTCATCGTCAACAACTTAGTGATTGCAAGCATTTAATCACCACTGCTGTGACCTCACTGGTCGAGTGACATCCTCCGACATCGGGAGTGTGCATTCCACCTGGGCCGACGGCCTGGGCCACGGCCGCCTCGATCCGCCGGGCGGCCTCGGCCAAGGGCGCATCATGGTGGGTGATGGCCAGGTGGTCGAGCATCAATGCGCCGGAAAGGATCGCCGCGATGGGATTGGCCACCCCTTGGCCTGCCAGGTCGGGGGCGGTGCCGTGGCAAGGCTGGAAGACGGCCTGACAATCGCCCAGGTCTGCCGAGGGGGCCACGCCCATGCCCCCGACCAGTCCGGCTGCCAGGTCAGACAGGATGTCGCCCAGCAGGTTCTCGGTGACCAGGACGTCGAACCGCTGGGGCCGGCGGACCAGCTCGAGGGCGGCGGCGTCGACGTAAAGGTGTTCGGCCGCGACGTCTGGGCAGCGGGCGGCAACCTCGTCAAAGACCTGGCGGAAGAACGCGAAGGATCGCAGGACGTTGGCCTTGTCCACGCAGGTGACGGTCGGCCGGGCCTTGGCCCGCCGGCGGGCCAGCTCGAACGCCGCGCGGACGACGCGCTCGGTTCCCCGGCGGGTGATGATCTGGGTGTCGGCGGCAACATCGTCGCTCACCATGCTTCCTCCGCCCAGCGAGGCAAAGAGTCCCTCGGTGCTTTCCCGGACGATCACCAGGTCGATGCCTTGCCCGTGCGCCAGCGGGGAAGGGATTCCGGCAAGGCTGCGAGCCGGACGGATGCCGGCGTACAGGTCGAGGACGCGGCGGAGGGTGATCTGAGGCGTCAGCTCGGTGCCGTCCGGCCGCCGCACATCAGGCAAACCGCAGGCCCCCAGAAAAATGGCGTCGGCGGCCCGGCAGGTGGCCAGGGTCGTTTCCGGCAGGTCGTTCCCGCACTCGAGAAACGTGGACGCGCCGGCGGGGGCTTCGCGCAGTTCGAGTGCGAACGCACCGTCCAGCCGGGCAGCGGCCTCCAACACGGCCACGGCGCTGGCCACGACCTCCGGGCCGATCCCGTCCCCGGCGACAACCGCGATCGTGTAGGTGTTCATGGGTTGAGATTAGAACCGATGGAACTCGTAGCGGGGATTGGCCGGGTCGAAGTCCTGAGCGGAAAGCTTGGCGCCCAGGACGAGATCGTCATACGCGTAGCGCTCGCCCAGCTTCTTTTCTTTCTGTCCCGGCGCGGGGCGGTCGTAGCCGGTGAACCGGAGCGGGAAGCGGGTCTGGGGATCGTAGAGGACCTCGGTCTCGCCCAGCGGCCGATCCGGATGAAACACGGGGTGAACATGCGTGGACCGGAACCAGAGCAGTCTGTCCGCGTCCTTGATGCGGTCGAGGATGGTGATGGAATCGGGATCGGCCAGGTCCATCTCGCGGTAATGGATCATCTTGCGGATCATGTTGGCCAGGCCGGCCTCGTTTATGGGATGCCGGCTTTCGGCCATGATCAGTGGGCTATTCGGCGGGACCTTGAGCCGGGGAACCAGGAGTCGGGCGATTCCGGGGGGATGGCCGATCACCTGGTTGTCGTAATGTCCCTCGGCGTAGATCAGCTCTCTGCCGGTGACGGGCTTGAGACACCTCATGTAAATGGCGAAGGGGTCGTGGCGGACTTTCATGAAGTAGGTCTGCTCGGGCAGAAGCTTGCCGCCAATGCGTTCTTGCTTGTGAAAGGTCATGGTGCAGCAGGGGGACTCGCGAATGACGCGATCCACTGCCCTGAGCATTTGCAGGAGCAGTTCCTTGGCCGGGCGGCCTTCGAGCCGGTTTTCCGGCCAGGGAGGAATTTCCGGCTGGCTTGCCGCCAGAGTCTTGGGTCGAGGCGCGGTTCTCGCGGACGAAGGCGGCGCGGGGACCTCGACAGCGACACGTTCCAGCGGGGCTGTCAGGTACAGGCTGGTCCCGGCCGTTGTCAGGGCGAGCACGCTCAGGACAGCGGCTGCGATCCAGCCTGGCCGCGACAGCAAGACCT
The DNA here is from genome assembly GCA_049966735.1 of Isosphaeraceae bacterium. GTDB lineage: Bacteria > Planctomycetota > Planctomycetia > Isosphaerales > Isosphaeraceae > Aquisphaera. Next base: position 1,692 of record JBMFUH010000363.1, on the reverse strand, counting down.
TCCCCATTCGCAAGAATCGCCTCATGAGTACATTCCCTCGATTGCCCTCCTGGCTCCTCCCGTGCGGATACGCTCCGATCCGGGACGAACGGCAGATCCGCGCCCGAATCCCTCGACCTCGTTTCATCATAACCCGAGCACCAATCCTGCCAACCTCATCCGCCAAGATGGTGCGTGATCGCCAGGACAATTGACCGAATCGAGGTTACCGGTCTACGATAGCGTCTGATTGACCGGTTTTCCGAACCAGTCCGACAGGTAGGGCGAGGGCGTGCGACCGGCTCCCTTCTAGGATGCTTGACAATGACGCAGATCGAAATGGCCCGCCAGGGGATCGTCACTCCCGAAATGGAGTTCGTGGCCCGGCGCGAGAAGCTGGATGCCGAGTTGGTCCGCTCGGAAGTTGCTCGCGGGCGGATGATCATCCCGGCGAACACGGTTCATTTGAAGCTGGGCTTGCAGCCGATGGGCATCGGCATCAAGGCCCGGTGCAAGATCAATGCGAACATCGGCAACTCGGCGGTGACCTCGAACATCGCCAACGAGTTGGCCAAGCTCAAGCTCTCCGTCGACCTGGGCGCCGATACCGTCATGGACCTCTCCACCGGCGGCAACATCGACGCGATCCGCCAGGCGATCATCCAGGCCAGCCCGGTACCCATCGGCACCGTGCCGATGTACCAGGCGATCCAGGACGTGAAGAAGGTGGAAGAGCTTGCCGCCCAGGACCTGCTGGCTGTGGTGGAGCATCAGGCCAAGCAGGGGGTCGATTACATGACCCTGCACTGCGGCATCCTCCGCGACTTCATCCCGCTTACGGCCCACCGAATCACGGGCATCGTCTCGCGCGGGGGGTCGCTGATTGCCCAGTGGATGATCGCCCACAACCTGGAAAACCCTTTGTACACGCACTTTGACGACCTTTGCGACATCATGCGGCAGTACGACGTCTCCTTCAGCCTGGGCGACAGCCTGCGCCCCGGCTGCATCGCCGACGCGTCCGACGCCGCCCAGTTCGCCGAACTGCGCACGCTGGGCGAGCTGACCCGCAGGGCTCAGGCGCGGGGCTGCCAGGTGATGGTCGAAGGGCCCGGCCACGTCCCCATGGATCAGATCGCCATGAACATGGAGAAGCAGGCCGTCGAGTGCAACGAGGCGCCCTTCTACGTTCTAGGCCCGCTCGTGACCGACATTGCTCCCGGCTACGACCACATCACCTCGGCGATCGGCGCGGCGCTCGCGGCCTGGCACGGGGCCAGCATGCTCTGCTATGTGACGCCCAAGGAGCACCTGGGGCTGCCCGAGGTCGAGGACGTGCGTCAGGGGGTGATCGCCTACAAGATCGCCGCCCACGCCGCCGACCTGGCCCGCCATCGCGCGGGCGTCCGCGACCGTGACGACGCCATCAGCCGCGCCCGCTACAGCTTCGACTGGGAAGAGCAATTCCGCCTCTCGCTCGATCCCGAGACCGCGCGGCGGATGCACGACGAGACCTTGCCCCAGGAGGCCTTCAAGACCGCCGCGTTTTGCAGCATGTGCGGCCCGAAGTTCTGCTCGATGCGGATCAGCGAGGACATCCGCAAGCACGCCGAGGCCACGCAGTCGCTGGTACAGCTTGAGCCGGTGGGTTGAGCTTCAGCGTGCCGACACTCGGCCGTGAGCGCTGGCTTCTCAGTGTTTCGTTCCGCGGGG
>JBMFUH010000362.1:0-6783 GCA_049966735.1 Isosphaeraceae bacterium | reverse complement strand
CGCGGATCGCCGCGACCTATCTGGCCGAGGGGCGACTGGACCTGGCGCGGCAGGCCTACGAGAAAGCGCTCGCGGCTGATCCTGGCCTGTTCGAGGCGCGGTATGGCCTGGCGATCGTCGAGCAGGATGCGGGACGGGCCTTGGCCGCCCTCGAGCACGCCCTAGCGGCGATCGAGTCGGCCCCGGGCGACGTCTCGCGCTCGGCCGCCCGCGCCATCGCCTCGGCCTTGAGTCCCTACGCCAAGCTCGAGGCGAGCGGTCTGTGAGCTCAAGCCCATGCCGAAGCCGAAAGTCAACGATCCACTTCGGCCAGGCGGCCAACTGAGCGCGTGTCCCAATCGTCGATCGACGGACCAGGAGTTGGTTCTTGGGTGAAGTCAAACCATCGATTATGATCGATGTCCTCGACCCTCCCTCGGCCTGTATGGAACCTCCTTGGAGTGGAAGGAAGGTTGGAACGATGCTCGGTTCCATTCCCGCGAGTCTGATCGTCTTCATGCTGGCAGCCTTTCCCCTATCCGGGTCGAACGCCGACGGACCTGAGCGATCACAGGAAACCCCTGAGGCGGCGACTCGTCGTCTGGCGGCCGAGGTGCGCACGCGGGGATGGATCATCTATGCGGCGAGGTCGAACCGCGGCGATTGGGACCTCTTCGTCTGCCGGCCTGACGGGTCCGAACTCCGGAACATCACGGAGACCCCCGGTTTCAGCGAGGCGGCTCCGCAATTCTCTCGGGATGGACGAAAACTGCTCTACCGCCGCCTGCCCCGCGACGAGGTGATCGACGGCAACCATTACGGCACCCAGGGTGAGCTGGTTCTCGCCTCCAGTAACGGCTCGAACCCGATGGTCCTGGGCGGTCCCGGCGAGCTGTCCTGGGCAAGCTGGAGCCCCGACGGCAGCCAGATCGCCTGCCTCGCCATCAAGGGAATCTCGATCGTCGATATCGACACAAGACGAGTTGTGCGGACGCTGCCCCGTCAGGGCTTCTTCCAGCAGACGACCTGGTCTCCCGACGGCAAATGGCTGCTGGGCGTGGCCAACTCGTTCGGCGCGAGCTGGAGCGTCGGCCGGATGGAACTGGCCAGCGGCAAGGCAAGTCCCGTCAGCGGCGCGGATTGCTGCACGCCCGACTGGATCGCGGATGGTCGGACGGTCATCTACTCGAACCGGCCGGCGGGACAGGCCAGCAATCGCGGGTATGGCTGGACACAGCTCTGGATGGCCGACGCGGACGGTCAAAATCAGCGGCTCGTCTACGGCGAGGACGGCCGCCATGTCTACGGCGGCCATGCCTCGCCCGATGGCAAGTACGTTCTTTTCACAGGCAACGTGCAGGAGAATGGCGACCCGAGCCATCACGGCGCGCCGATGGGGCTCATGCGGCTCGCCGATGCTCCGATCATCGCAGGCCGGTCCACCGAGCTGAGGCAACGTCATCCCGGCGCGAAGGAAGGGCCGGTCCTCACGCTGCCTCCAGGCTGGGAACCATGTTGGACGTTCGCCGAGATCGATTTCGGCCCGGCCGCGCCGGCGGCCGGAGCAAGCGTCCCTCCAAGAGATACAAAAGCCGGCTCGAGCAAGGTCGCGTCCGGGGTGGCCCAGCTCGCGGCGGAGGTGGGAGCCAAGGGTTGGATCGTCTTCAGCGCACAATCGGAGCAAGGGGACTGGGACCTCTTTCTCGTCCGCCCGGACGGATCGCGGCGCCGTCAGATCACGCGGACCCATGATTTTCACGAGGCCGGCGCCAGGTTCTCCGCGGATGGGAAGAGAATGCTCTTTTACCGGATGCCGCGGAACGAGGCCGTCGACAACAACACATACGGGACGTTCGATCTCGTGATCGCCAATGCCGATGGCAGCGCCGCCGTCTCTTACGGCAAAGGATTCTCCTGGGCGTCCTGGGGCCCGGACGGAACCCGACTCGCCTGCCTGGACCGCCGCGGGGTTTTCATCATCGACGTCGCCAGCCGCCAGGAACTCCGGCGGTTGCCGCGCCAGGGAATCGTCCAGCAGCTCGTCTGGTCTCCCGACGGCCAGTGGTTCGCGGGGACCGCGAACGGACTGGGGCCCTACTGGAACATCGGCAGGATGAACGTGGAGTCGGGAGAGATCCAGGCGGTGAGTGAGATCGAACGCTACAATTGCACGCCGGACTGGATGCCAGATTCGCGAGGGATCGTCTATGCGCGGGGGATCGTTCCCGAGACCGGGGGACATGCCGAACTCTGGCTGGCCGAAGGAGATCGTCGAGAGCGGCGCATGCTCTATGCCGAAGGAAAAAGGCACATCTACGGCGGCTGCGCTTCGCCGGACGGCAAGTATTTGCTGTTCACCCGCAGCGCGGCCGACCTGGGGCCCGTGGCCAATTCCAGGACAAGCATGTCGATTGTCCGGCTGGCGGACACGCCGATGATCGCAGGAACAAGTGAATCGTTCAACCGTAAGTATCCCACGGCCCGTCACGGTCCGCGGCTCGACCTGTCCTGGGGCTGGGAGCCGCACTGGACCTACGCCGAGATCCGCGACGCCTCCACCCCGGGACGCTGAGGAGCAAGTTGTGACTGCGAGAGCCAGGTCGATGACTGACTGCAAGACTCGGTTTGTTTCCAGGACGCTCCTCGTACTGGGGCTGGCAATCGGGGCAGCGTGTGCCCGCCGGGAGCCAAGCCAGGTGACGGCCAGGCCAGACCCCGAAACGGCGAAGCGAGCCAGGCCAGACCCCGAAACGGCGAAGCGAGGCAGCATCGAAATCACCGCTCGACTCATCGAAGTACCCGAGGGGGCGATCATCAAGCGCGAGCTGTACAACTATGCGACCGTGCTCAAGTATCAGGTTCTCCAGGTCCATCGCGGCAAGGTTGACGGCGAGACGCTGTACGTCGGCCATTACAATCCGTTCAAACCGCGGTCCGAGGCGGCGGACAAGCAAGTGCCGGATATCGGAGGAAATCTCAAAGCCTTCCGCGCCGGCCAGGTCCAGCGCCTGGCCCTGGATGGATCAATCGATGATCAGTACCTGGGCGGTATTATCAACAAGTACTTCGAACTGAAACCCAATCCGATCTACTGGGCGGTCTGGACCGACCTGGTTGGAGACTGAAGCGAGAAAGTTGGCGAGCGAGGCCGCGACATGATCTCCCGGATGACGAAGCGATAGGGAAACATGGTCTTCACCACGCACCTGTTTGTTTTCTACTTCCTCCCCGTCGTCCTGCTCGTCTATTACGCACTCCAGGCCCTGTTCCGAGTCGCGGGAGCATCACGAGAACGCACGACTCTGATCCTCAACGCGTTCCTGCTGCTGGCGAGCTACGTGTTCTACGGTTGGTGGAACCCCTGGTTCGTCTTCCTGATGCTGGGCGTCACGGTGGCCAACTACCTGTGCGGGAGGATCATCGAACTCTCCGGCTCCCGCCCCAGCCCGCGCTTCTGGTCCGTGACGATCGCCATCGTGGTCAGCCTGGTCACGCTTGGCTTCTTCAAGTACTTCATGTTTCTGGAAGAGAACCTGAACCATCTGCTCGCCTGGTTGGGGGCCGAACCGGTCCGGGTTCTTGTCATCACGCTGCCGGTGGGGATCTCGTTCTTCACGTTTCATGCCCTGAGCTACAGCATTGATGTGTACCGAGGGACTTCCAAACCCGTCCGATCCATCACCGATTTCGCCTGTTACATCGCCCTCTTCCCTCAACTGGTCGCCGGGCCGATCATTCGCTACAACACGGTGGCCGATCAGCTCGTGCGCAGGTCTCACACCCCGGAGAAGTTCGCGTCGGGAACGGTGCTTTTCATCCTCGGCTTTTCCAAGAAGATTCTGCTTGCCAATCCCGTGGGCCGGGTCGCGGACGCCGCCTTTGACGCTCAGTCGCTGGCCGCCGTCGACGCCTGGTTCGGCGTGGTGGCCTACGCGCTCCAGATTTATTTCGACTTCTCCGGCTACTCCGACATGGCCGTGGGACTGGGCCGGATGCTCGGCTTCGAGTTCCTCAAGAACTTCGATTCCCCGTACCACGCCGAGAGCATCACCGACTTCTGGAGGCGCTGGCACATCTCGCTCAGCACGTTCTTGCGCGACTATCTGTACATCCCTCTCGGCGGCAACCGCAAGGGCCCCCGGCGAACCTATCTGAACCTGATCACGGTCATGCTCCTGGGAGGGCTCTGGCATGGCGCGAACTGGACGTTCGTCGCCTGGGGTGGCTATCACGGAACCTGGCTGGCTCTCGAGCGTCGCCGGGGCAAGCAAAGCGCGTACAATCGCTTGCCCCGGCCCCTGCGAGTGGCGGCCACGTTCGTGCTCGTGCTCATCTCCTGGGTCCTGTTCCGCTCCACGACCCTGGACGACGCGTGGCACTACCTTCAGGTGATGCTGGGCCAGGGACGCGCGGGGACGGGCATGCTCCTGCTGCCGGCTCTGCTCTACACCCGGGAAACTCTCCTGGTCATGGCCATCGCATTGGCGATCACGGCCTGGCCCGTTCAGGCGCACGACTGGAGCCGAGAAGTCACCTGGCCCAAGGCCATCCTGGTGCAACCGCTGTTTCTGGCGTCGTTGATGGCGATGTACGCCCAGTCGTTCAACCCGTTCTTGTACTTTCAGTTCTGAGGGACAAACGTGGAACGAAAGTTGAATGGTCATATCTTTATCATCATAGCATTCGCTTGCGTGATCGCGATACCGGGTGTGATCCAGGCGGTCGCGGAGCTACGAGACGGCGAGCGGCCGGGCGTTGTTGAGGTGTTTCACCGGGCGCCGACCGCGGCCAATTTGCACGAGTACGAGCGGAGCCTGGCGGATGCCAGTCTGGTGGCGCGCCGGGCCCGGCCCTGGACCCAGTACGTTCTCTTCCGGTATCTCGACGACGCCGGGGAGAACGCGATCGTGGGGCGTGAAGGGTGGCTGTTCTACCGGCCAGGGGTGCGGTATGTCGTCGAGGGCCGGGGCCGCCCAGCGACCAGCGCCGATGATCCTCTCCCAGCCATCCGCTCGTTCCGCGATCAGCTTGCCGCCAGGGGGATCCGGTTGCTCGTGGTGATTGCACCGAACAAGGAGAGCGTCTATCCAGAGAAACTGGCCGTCAGAGCCCAAGGCGTCGGGGTAGTGGTCTGTCCGCGGACGCGTGACTTGATGGATCGGCTCCGCGAGGCAAGCATCGACTCCGTGAATCTCTTTGATGTGTTTCGCCGGGCCAGGGAAATTCAGAGGGCAGATGGCGAGGAGAATCTCTATCTCGTCCAGGATAGTCACTGGTCTGCACTGGGAGCCAGGCTGGCGGCAACGGCCGTGGCCCGCCAAGCGCTTGAAGGGGGCGCAGTCACCCCAGGCTCTGAACGGTACGTTGAGCGCCCCACCACGGCGCGACGGTTGGGAGACGTCTTGCAGATGCTCCAGGTGCCTTTGCTTGAGCACGTCACGGAGCCGGAAACGCTCTCGTGCGGTCAGGTGATCGACCAGCAGACGGGCAAGCCGTACCACGATGAACCAGGCGCTCGAGTGCTCGTTTTGGGCGACAGCTTCCTGCGGATCTATGAGCGGGACGAGCCCGGTTCGGCCGGGTTCATCGCCCACCTGGCTCGCGAGCTGAAACAGCCCTTGACCTCGATCGTCAACGACGGAGGCGCGTCGACCATCGTCCGACAGGCGCTCGCCCGTCGTCCCCAATTTCTCTCGAACAAGACCCTGGTGATCTGGGAATTCGTCGAGCGCGACATACGTGACGGCGCGGAGGGTTGGCGGATCATCCGTCTGCCGGAACCCAGGTCAATGCGGGAGTAAACCATGGCTCGCTCACTCAAGTACATGGCCACAAGTTTCGTGATCGCCTGGACCATCGCTTTCCCTTGCACACGGCCCGGTCGCGGAGAGGAAACGCAAGAGCGGATCCCGCTTCGTCTCTCGTGGGGCCAGCGCACGCCGTTGCCGACGAGTTTCACGGTCCGACTGGCCGGCGCGGGAGTCGCGATTGCTGAGTCAAAAGGGAGCGGTCTGGAGGCGGGCGAGGGGTGCCGGGATGGGACGTGGCGGACGACCGCCGGGGCGAATGACGTCGATGGGCTCGAGGTTATCCTTCTGACTCCTCGTCTCGAGGTCAAGCCGAGGGAAAAGCTGCATCCGATCTGGCGCGACCTGATCGCGCGAAGCGATAAGGATACCGCTTCCCGGCTTCGCCTCGATCCCGGTTTTCGTCCCGACCCGCGCAAGCTGACAGTCGAGCTAGACCGTGAGGGGACACGGGGATTCAGCGTCACGATCGATCAGCTTCTTCAAAGCCGATCCCTGTGGGTGCCGTCGCTTGACGTGTACCTGGCAATCGGCGACCGAGCGATCTCCTTCGACGAGCACCAGCGAGAGCTGGCACGCTGGAAAGGCTTGCGGATTCTCGACCAGGTCCACCGCCAGGCGGAAGCGTCGTACGGCGATTTCAAAAGTCGCTGGGAAGATATGGGCAACCCTTCCTATCAGCATCCCCGGCAATCGTCGCCAGGCCACGTCGTCTGCCTGACCTGGGACAGTGCAGTCCCGAAATTCGGAATCGACCGCGGGGCAGGCGTCTGGAGCGATTACGGCAATCCCGACCGGTTCCACCTGTGGTTCAAATTCGGCGAGAGAGACGAGGATCTTCGGCAGGTATGGAGGGGACAGCGGCTGTCTGACGGCTTGCCGGTTGTCCTCACGAGCCTCGAGAAAGACGGCATTCGCTGCCAGGTTGAGCAATTCGCGTATCCGCTCTCCGGCCCTCCCCGCACCCGTCGAGGCGACATTGGCATGGTCCTGTTCC
>JBMFUH010000361.1:0-6791 GCA_049966735.1 Isosphaeraceae bacterium | reverse complement strand
CTGGTGTGGTTATCGAGACGCTCCTCATGATGAGGCTTTTCAGAGTGGCAGTCGGTACAAGCTACCCGGTTGCTGTCGTCGACACTCACCGACATGGATCGCCCAGGGATGCGGTGATGACTGGTTCGATGGCACTCCTGGCAATCAAAGTTGAGCCTCCCCATGTGTACGTCAATCCGTTCACTGGGGAAGTACATCGTGCCGTCGAGATCGCCGTGCTTGACCGCGTCACCACCCGCCCCCGCGAAATGGCAGACTCCACAGTTTCGGCGAGTAGGACGACCAACCCCCTGTGCCACGGTGAGAAGATCAACCCCCTCGGCTGGCACTCCCCCGTGCTCTTGATCTTTCGCGTACGTGCCTGCCGTGTCGTGGCAGACCAGGCAGTCGACATTCTCCTCCTTGCTGAAGTCGAATGTAGAATCCACCCAGCCATAACCAGCGTGGCAGGCGGAGCAGTGGGCGATGTTGGGCACGGCTTCAATGCAGAAGTTGTTGATCAGATTCATCTTGCCGATTCGCCTGGGCCGCGCGTGGCCGGGGACTTTCACCTCCTGGCCCAACCAGGTCCAGTGGGATGTGGCCATGACCTCATGCGCCGAGTTCGGGTGACACTTCAGACAGGCCCTAGTCACCGACGGCCCATCAATAAATGGCCCCTTGAGTAGGGCCTTGTGGTCGGTATGCGGGCCGCGTACACGAAGGTGAGCCTCTGGGTTTTCCACGGCGGGACCTCTCGGCCGCGACACCGAGGCAATCACCACCCCTAGACTTGCCAGAGCGATCAGGGTGATTCCTATCGCCAAGATCCATTTCCGGCTGTGCATGATCGATCTCCCTGTTCGGAACCGATCCCTCAGACTGGATTGCCCGAGCGTTTGTGCCCGCCTCCCGCGTCACAATAACCCGGACTAACTCCAAGTTGGACCGGCATCGGTCGTGTCTTGGGTGTGGTATTGTCGATATCTTCCTTGATAACTCTATGGTCGACAGGTTATATAGTCAAGAGCTCTTGGCCGGCAACTTATTTCGCGGTGGAAGGCTCTCCACCTGAGATGTCTTTCCGGGGGTTGTTTCCTGGCTTTTTTGTCATGCGCGAAGTGTTCTGGATTTCTGTTTTCCGCAAAACGGGTTATACCGCCAGCCAAAGGACGCGCCACGGGCAATCGGAGGTAGGTTCATGCAGCCTGCCAGGCGGCGAGTTTGGTTAAGCGTGGTGACACTGCCCGTCATCATGACGGTGCTGGGATGTGCCAAGGTGCATGTCTGGCGGATCCAGCCCGAGAGCTCCGCGCGAGTGATGCGAGATATATTAGGGCAAAGGCCTCTGGGTGAGCCACGGTGCGTGACACTTCCACCCATTGAACAGCAGGTGCCGCCGTCATTGAGCGTATCATTGAAGGAAGCACGAACCGCGAGCGATCAGGCAAGCTGGCGAGAGTTCAGCTCCCGGGACGCGGCACTCAAGCTTTACTTCCGATCCATGGCCCTCGCCTGGGAGATCATTTCCTCCGTCCCCCCGCGAGACTCCGCGCGGATAGAATCAGAACTGGCCGAGGCGCGGACCATCTATAACCGTGATCTGGACCGATTTTTAAGGCTCGCGGGCGGACATCAATTTCGCCTGGACGATGCGTGGCAAGAGGATCTTGCCAGACGGGGAATCTCCGTTGAGATCAGACGAACAGGCGACGTTTGGGACCCAGGGCGGTTTGATGGTATCAGGCTTGCTGGCGACTACGTCATTGTCGGCATCGATCAATATCATGGTGCGGACGGTGTGGGAGTGCCGGTTATTGCGGAGCACAGGCCAAGCCCGCATGAGCTGGCGGAGCGACAGGGTCAGACCCGCTTCTTTCCATTCTGGGAAGTCTACCCAGCCACGGCGGTCTTGCGGTTTGAGCGAGCCGGCCCAGGAAGTTCGATCGCCGTGCTCGAGCTTGTGGATACACTCCGGCACGATCGGCTCTCCATCGACGGTCGGGAGCAAGTTCTGGCCGCCGACCTGACGACTCCCACGGCCTATCATTTCGCGCGAAGCCGCTTGAAATGGTACGAGCAAATTAGCATGTTCACGCCCGAGAAGCTTCATCGCAAAGCCGGCCTGTACATCCTCCATCCCTACGAACCCGGTAAAATTCCGCTGGTGATGGTGCACGGTCTCTGGTCTAGCCCCATGGCCTGGGCCCGAGTCGTCAACGAACTTCGAGGTGATCCGGTCATCCGCTCTCGATACCAGTTCTGGGCCTACATGTACCCGACTGGTAATTCCTTTCTACTTTCCGCCGCCAACTTCCGTACCGCGCTTGAGGAACTGCGGCAAACCGTGGACCCAAAGCGGCAGGATCATGCGTTTGACCAGATGGTGCTGGTCGGTCACAGCATGGGTGGGCTAATTTGCCGGTTGATGATCGCCGAGAGTAGCGACCAGATCTGGCGCGTTTACAGCCAGCAGCCTTTTTCCAGGCTCAGTGCCAGTACCCAGGACCGAGCAATGCTGGAACGGGCAATGTTCTTCCACGCAAATCCCTCAGTCCGCCGGGTTGTGTTCATTGCCACCCCCCATCGAGGGGCCAGGATGGGGAGTAACCTCGTGGGACGGATTGGCGATCGGCTGATCCGGTTGCCCAGCCCTTTGAAGAAGAGCTATGATGCGATGCTCGCCAGAAACGGGCCCGACTTCTTCACGGACGCGTTTCGCGAAGGACCGCCTTCGAGCATCGACGAGCTGGAGTTGGATAATCCCCTCTTGAGGGCATTGAGTCAGCTTCCCATCGCCTCCGGCGTGGTCTGCCACTCGGTCATCGGCAAACTAGGGCCTGGTCCTCTGAAAAGCAGTACCGATGGTCTCGTCCCCTATTCGAGTTCTCACATCAACTGGGCCGCTTCCGAACTCGTGGTGCCGAAGCTCCATGAATGCCAGGACGACCCGCGGACCATCCAGGAACTCCGGCGCATCCTCTTGCTTCATGCCCAGTGAATGAAGGTGCTTCCTTGATCCCATTGAAGCCGAATGCGACCTCGTTGTTGGACTTCAGCGGCCAATTCGCCAAAATAATACTGGAATACGAGTCCCTGGCTGGTCAGGGCTCAGGATCATCTGCTGGGAAGCGACCTCGAGGCACACGATGATGTCCGGTTGCGTCTTGTTTGCGACACTCTCTGTTATCACAGCGACTTGGTTGCCGCCTGGTGACCACATCCGTGAGTTCCCCTTCGACGGGCTAATTCGCTCGTACGCGGTTCACATTCCGCCGTCGTACAACCCGGCAAAACCGACACCGGTCATCCTGGTTTTCCATTCGGCGATGATGAACGGATCCATGATGGCGCGATTCTGCGGCCTGAGCGAGAAGGCCAATCAGGCAGGGTTTGTGGTGGTCTATGCTAATGGCACGGGGAGCACGCCCTTTTTCCTTTACTGGGATGCTGGCGGCGTTCGGGGACGGGTGGCGGATGACGTAGGCTACGTTAGAAAGCTGCTTGACGACCTGACCACCGTCGTCCACGTCGATCCCAGGCGCGTGTTCGCCACGGGAATGTCCAATGGAGCCATGATGTGCTATCGCCTGGCCGCGGAACTTTCAGAACGCATCGCCGCTATCGCACCGGTGGCCGGGACGATGGCTATCGATCAATGCCATCCGCATAGACCTGTCTCGGTGCTGCACTTCCATGGCACCAAGGATGGCCTCGTGCATTGGGGAGGCCCCGACGAACGAACACCCAAGAACATCAAGTTTCACTCTGTCGACGAAACAATCCAGACCTGGGTGAAAGTAAACGGCTGTCCAGATGTTCCCCTGGTCGCGGATTTGCAAGATCGGGCCAATGACGGAACAAGGGTGCGCAGACAGTGTTACGGTCCGGGGAAGGAAGGCTCGGAGGTCGTTCTCTATATCATTGAAGGAGGCGGGCACACCTGGCCAGGCAGAGATCCCCGACTGCGGATCTTGGGGAAAAGCACGCGGGACGTCTCAGCCAACGACCTCATCTGGGATTTCTTCCAGAAACATCCGATGCAGCCAGTAAGCAAAACTCGGACGGGTCATATCGCGGCAAAGCCGGTAGCCGCCGCCGCAATTGTCCATGACGACAGTCGACGTGAAGGAGGAAGGTAAAGATCATGGCGGAACGACAGACATTGCCCGTCTTGCCATTACGTGGCGTGGTGATCTTTCCTGGAATCACAGCACCCATCGGCGTGGGCCGTCCCGCGACGTTGCGCGCTATCGAAGCCGCGCTCAAGACAGACCGTCTGGTTTTTGCCGTTGCGCAGCGGGAGAACGTGGACGAACCTAGCCCCGAACAGCTCTATACCATGGGCGTCGTCGGCCGGATCGGCCAGGTTCAGCGAGGACTGGGAGGCCTGCAACTTCTACTCGTGGGCGAAAACCGAGCCTCGGCGCTGCATTACCGTGGCACCGGTGAGTACCTCACGGTTGATGCCCTGCCGATCGAGGAGATGAAGCCGATCAACGAAGAAGATCCCGCCTTCGCCGCGCTCTACCGGGAGACACGGGAACGGGCTGTGGAGATGGGCCGGCGCAAGGGAATGCCCGAAGAAGTTCTACACCAGGTTCTCGACTCCGTCACCGAGCCTGGTCGTTTCGCGGACCTCGTGGCCGGCTACGTGGAACTGCCGGTGGCCGAGAAGCAGGCGCTCCTGGAGACCCTGGGAGTCGAGGAACGCTTGCGGAGGGTCTTGATTCACGTTCAGAAGCAGATCGGCCTGCTCGCCGCCCAGGCCGAGATCAAGGAGCAGGTGCAGGAAGAGCTGGGCGAACGCCAGCGCGAGATGTTCCTGCGAGAGCAGCTCAAGGCCATCCAGAAGGAGCTGGGCGAGGACGACCAGAACCGCGAGATCGCCGAGCTGCGCGAGAAACTGAACAAGCTCGAGCTGCCGCGCGAGGCCCGCGTCGAGGTCGAGCGAGAACTTGGCCGGCTCGAGCGCGCGGGACGTGAATCGATGGAGGCCCAGGTCATCAGGACGTACCTGGAATGGGTTGCGGAGTTGCCCTGGAACACCCGTTCGGACGATCAGCTCGACCTCAAGCACGCCAGCGACGTCCTCGATGAGGACCACTACGGCCTGCAAGACGTGAAGGACCGCGTGCTCGAGTTCCTGGCAGTCCGCCAACTTCGCGCCCGGCAGCTTGCCGATGAGGTCGAGAAGTCCGGTGAATGCCCCGCTGCTCGGTTCAAGCCCTGGAGCGAGACGGCCAGCCCAGCGCTGGGTGGCAATCAGGAAGAGGGGCGCGCCATCACCGACTCGCGCGAGGCCAAGGCGCGTGCCCTGGCCCGAGGACCGATCCTCCTCTTCGTCGGCCCGCCGGGGGTGGGCAAGACGTCGATCGCCAAATCGATCGCCAGATCTCTCGGTCGAAAATATATTCGGGCGGCCCTGGGTGGCATTCGCGACGAGGCCGATATCCGCGGCCATCGCCGGACCTACGTGGGCGCCATGCCCGGACGGATCATCCAGGGCATGAAGCAGGTCGGCACGAAAAACCCTGTCTTTCTCCTGGACGAGGTCGACAAGCTGGGCGTCTCGTATCAGGGAGATCCCTCCAGCGCGCTTCTGGAAGTTCTCGACCCGGCCCAGAACGACACGTTCACGGATCACTATCTCAACGTTCCTTTTGATCTCAGCGAGGTTCTCTTCATCGCCACGGCCAACTTCATCCAGAACATCCCCGGGCCGCTGCTGGATCGAATGGAAGTTGTTGATTTCGCGGGCTACACCGAGCGCGAGAAGGCCGAGATCGCCAAGAAGTACCTGATTCCCCGCCAGCTCGAGGAATCGGGACTTACCGGGCACGCGATCCAGTTCACCGACGAGGCCATCGCCATGATCGTTAGCCAGTACACCCGCGAAAGTGGCGTCCGCCAGCTCGAACGGCAGATCGGCGCCGTGGCGCGGAAGACCGCGCGCAAGCTGGCGGCGGGAGAGCTGATCGACGAGACCCTCGGGCCTGAAACGGTACGCGACCTGCTGGGCCGGCCCAAGGTCTATCCCGAGCACGCCGGCGAGGCCAACGAGGTCGGGGTGGCCACGGGGATGTATTACACGCCGGTCGGCGGCGACATCATGTTCGTCGAGGCCGCCGTGCGCCGGCTGGGCAGTTCGGCGTCCCAGGATGGAAGCCCCACGTCCAAGGGGTTGGGAAGCGCCTCCTTGATCTTGACCGGTCAGCTTGGCGACGTGATGAAGGAATCGGCTCGAGCCGCGTTGACCTACGCGGCAACGCATGCCGCGAACCTTCAAATTGCCGATGACTGGCTCGGACCGATCGAGGTCCACGTTCATGTTCCCGCTGGCGCCATTCCCAAGGACGGACCTTCCGCGGGCGTGGCCATGGCCACCGCGATCGTCTCGGCGCTTTCGGGCCAACCTGTGCGGAGCGATGTCGCCATGACGGGAGAGATCACGCTGCGCGGCCGCGTCTTGCCGATCGGAGGTGTGAAGGAGAAAGTTCTCGGCGCGCACCGGGCTGGGATCAAGGAGATCATCCTGCCCCGCCAGAACGAAGCCGACCTGGAAGACCTTCCACCTGATGTCCGCGACGCCTTGGTCTTCCATCCGGTCTCGACCCTCGACGAGGTCTTCGAGTTGACTCTCACTGCCGGGCAAGCAGGCAAAGCCATGGTGCTGCAACCCATGAGATAGCAGAAACGAATGCCGTCCGGCTACAGGATAGATGCTTCTGTCTCCGGGAGGTCGAGCCACTCTTTAACCTCACCCCAGACGATCACCGCGAGCGCGGCGAGCATGAGGGCGATGAGGAGCC